>NZ_FOXB01000012.1 GCF_900115615.1 Hydrogenimonas thermophila
CAAAGTATCTCATATAAGCTCCTCTCGTATCTCTCTTTGGTTGCCCAAAGGGCATCACAGCCTCGTAATCAATGAGCAATTGATGCAAAAGCATCATTGCAACTTTTAATCAGTGATTATCACCAAAGAGACAGTCAAGCTAAATTAAGTGATCTCCTTAAGCAAACTAAGCTTAAAGAAGTCACAGGGGGTATAAAAAGACTTTTTAGCTCTTTGGTTAGACTGTGATTAAGTTAAAGATCTGAAGTCTAATTTCTTCATTCTTGATAGTAATAATTTAGAGTTAATTTTTCAATCCTTTTTGGATGAAAATCTCTAAATTATTTCTATAAATGTATTATACGAGGAGGTAAAAATGGTAAAAAGTAGTTATATAGTGTCTGGAGTAGCAGCTTTAGCACTGCTAGTTGCAGGATGTGGAAGCAGTAGCTCATCTGATACAACTGCAATTTCTGGTTATGATGTTACTGTAGAGAGAGGACCAATATTACACTCTGTTGTTATAGATGCAAATGGACAAAAATCTTTTGAATTAGGAAATGGAAAATACCGATTTGCTCAACCGCCTGTATATCCAGTTACAGCTATGGGTGGTTTTATAGATATTGACCGTGATGGCATTGTATCGGTTAATGATGTTAACAATACAATAATACTAAGAGGACATAATGGAAGTGCAACAACTCTAGTTAATACTATTGCTGCAGATGAAGAGATTAAAACTTGGTTAACCGAGCAATTTGGATTAACTGAAGATGAAATTTATAATGCTACACCAAATACAAATGCAACAATTGCGGCAATTAGTGATGTTGTTTTTGCTTATTGTGTAGAAAATAATCTTACTAGTCCTGAATCTATAACATTAGATCAGTTAAAAAGCTTAGAAAATGATATAAATGATCGTATCAGTTTATATATAAATAGCGAAGTAACAACTGCTGATTTAGAAGAACAGTTAGTTGATGAATTAAATATATCTCGCTTAACAAGTGATGATATACTTAATATGCAAAATATGTATAATGGTACTTTTGGCGGAGGTGGATGGAATAGTATGCATAATGGCACAGCAATCATTAGTACACTGCCAACTTCAGAATTAACTAATGAACAGAAGTATCTATTGGCTTATATGTGGAATGAAGAGAAACTTGCTAAAGATATATATTTTGCACTAAATGAAATTACACCTCATCAAGCTTTATATAATATAGCAGCTAACTCAGAAACAACACATGAAGCAATGGTAGAAGCACTCATTGAAAAATATGATCTAAATATTACAAATTTGACTGATTATAGTGGAGGCTATTCTGCAGATGAGCTAAGTGCATTTGCTCCTGGTCAATATGAATTGCCAGAAATAGAAAATTTATATAACGTATTGTATGAAAAAGGAAGTCAATCACTAATAGATGCTCTGCAGGTTGGATGTATGGTTGAAGTTACTGATATAAATGATTTAGATAAAGATATTGCTACTGCTAGCGGTGCAGACGATTTGGTAATGGTATTTAGCAACTTAAGAAGTGGTAGTTACAATCACTACTGGGCATTTGATAGTGCTTTAAAAGCTCTTGGAGTATCTGACGGATGTTGCTCTGCTGGAGAAGAGTATTGTAAAACTGCTGATGAGTATCCTCTTCCACATAATGGACACTACAACTTTTAAATAATACTTATTTAATAACTTTAATTTTTTTAAGAGATGGCATTTTTGCCATCTCTTATCTTCATAAAAAACTTCAATTACTAAATTAAATAAATCAAAATCAATTTTTACATAATTTAAATTGCCTAAAGTAACCCAATTATAATTTTCACATCTTTAAAGTTGATTGACATCGACTAAACTTTTATGATATAATTCCACAAAAATTTGGTTAGTTATTAAGGAGTGGGCATGAGTAAAAGCCTATATGAAACATTAGGTGTAAGCGAAAATGCAAGCGCAGATGAAATAAAGCGTGCCTATCGTAAATTAGCAAGAAAGTATCACCCGGATATAAATAAAGATCCAGATGCTGAAGAGAAATTTAAAGAGATTAATGCAGCATATGAAGTATTGAGTGATCCTGAAAAGAAAAGACAGTATGATCAATTTGGAGATCAAATATTTGGCGGTCAAAACTTCCATGACTTTGCTCGTGGACAAGGTGCAAATGTTGATCTCGATGAAATTTTACGTAATATCTTTGGCGGTGGATTTGGCGGATTTGGCGGAGCATCTAGGCAAGGTGGCTTCGGAGGTTTCAGCTCCGGCGGATTTGGCGGATTTGATATGGGAGGAATGGGCGCTCCTGATCTGGATATTCATGCAAAGATTACAATACCATTCAATACAGCAGTTTTAGGTGGAACACACAGCATAACAGCAAATGGTGAGACATTTGATGTACGTATTCCTGCTGGTGTAAAGACAGGAGAGACTCTTCGCATTCGCAATAAAGGTAAAAGTTACAATGGACAAAGGGGTGATCTGTTACTAAAAATTGAAGTTGCACCAAGTCCTGAATTTAATAGAGAAGGCGATGATCTTTACAAAACAATTGACATTCCATTAAAAACAGCTATGTTTGGAGGAAAAGTAAAGGTTCCAACACTAGAAAAAGAGATCACGCTTAAAATTCCTCAAAACACAAAAAATGGACAAAAGTTCCGTGTAAAAGGTTTGGGTGTAACAAATAGAAAGACAAAGATCAAAGGAGATCTTTATCTTATAGCCAATATTGTGTTGCCAAAGGTTGAAGAGCTTGATCCTGAACTTGCTAAAATGATGGAAGAAAAACTTCCGGGAGGTGAGTAATGCATAGTTATGATGAACCCGTATATTTAATAAGTGTCGTAGCAAAGGTTTTAAATATCCATCCGCAGACTCTGCGGCAGTATGAACGAGAAGGTCTTATAGAGCCTTCAAGAACAGAAGGTCGTATGAGGCTCTATTCTCAGCGAGATATAGATCGAATAAAGCTTATTTTGCGTCTTACACGTGAGCTGGGTGTTAACTTGGCAGGTGTTGACATCATTATGCAACTTAAAGAGAAGATTGATGCAATGCAAGAAGAGATAGACTCTCTAAGAAAAGAGTTGGAAAAAGCCAACAATAGTACAACAATTCCTAGTCACAGAGCAATAGTTACAAAAAACAACTATGAAATAATCATATTTGAAGAGGAGTAGGGGGATCTCCCTACTCTTTTAATCTCTCTATATTTGCTCCAAGTTTCTTTAACTTTTCATGTAAAGACTCATAACCTCTATCTAAATGGTAAATACGATGAACATTTGTAACACCATTTGCAGCAAGTCCTGCAAGTACAAGTGCACTGCTTGCTCTTAAGTCTGTTGCCATAACATCAGCACCAAGTAGTGAAATAGGTCCATTAAGTGTTGCAGTATGACCTTTTAAGTGTATGCTAGCTCCAAGACGCTGCAGTTCACTGACATGCATAAAACGGTTTTCAAAGAGTCTCTCTTCTATAATGCTGACACCTTCAGCCTGTGTAGCCAGTGCCATAAACTGTGCTTGCATATCGGTAGGAAATCCCGGATACTCAGTTGTAGAGACTTCAAATGCTTTTAATTTTGCAGCAGGGTAGATTGTCATGCTGTTTTCATTGCTTTCAATACGACATCCTGCTTCATGAAGTTTTGCTGTAACTGCATCAAGATGATCAGCTCTAACATTGTTAAGAGTAATAGAGCTGAATGTTATAGCTGCAGCACAAAGGTATGTTCCTGCTTCTATTCGATCTGGAATAATAGAAAATTGTTTAAAATTCAAAGGTTCCCTGTCCGTTCCGTGTATAATTAGCTCATCAGTTCCTATACCTTCAATATTTACACCTGCATCTTTTAACACTTCGCACAACTGGACAACCTCAGGCTCTTTAGCAACATTTATCAACTCACTCTTACCTTTAGCCAGTGCTGCTGCCATAATGATATTTTCACTGCCAGTTACAGTGATTTTGTCAAATATAATGCGTGCACCGTGCAATCCTTGTGGTGCTGTTGCTACAACATAGCCATTTTTTATCTCTATTGATGCTCCCATTTGCTCTAATGCTTTTAAATGAAGATCAATAGGGCGCTGACCTATGGCACATCCTCCAGGCAAACTTACTTTACAAGTTCCAAATCGGCTTAAAAGCGGTCCAAGAACCAAAATTGATGCACGCATCGTCTTTACTATGTCATATGTAGCTGTAGTATTTGTGATGTTCTCATTATCTATTTTTAAAGTATGATCTTCAAAAATAAATTTGCTTCCAAGTTTTTCAAAAAGCTTTAATAGAGTTCTAATGTCTGCAACATTTGGAATATTCTCTATAGTGCAAGGTTTATTACATAATAGTGTTGCTGCAATTAATGGCAAAGCAGCATTTTTTGCTCCTGAAATATTTACCTCTCCACTTAGACGAGAGGGACCTTTAATCGATAGATAATCCATTTTTAACAAGTTTCCTTATGCTTAATATAGTCTTTTAAAATCTGTTTATGATCAAAAACAAGTTTGTCCCAGGGAATATCAGAGAGATGATATAGAGTTGCAGTTTTTGCATCATCACCGCCAATAGGAACTCCTACAGCTTTGCTTACATAAACAATAGATACTGTATGAAATCGCTTATCACGTTTTGGATCTGAATAGACTCCAAGCAAATACTTAAGTTCTATATTTAATCCTGTTTCTTCTTTCATCTCTCTAATACAGGCGTTTTCAACTGTCTCTCCAACATCTACAAAACCACCGGGTAGGGCAACTCCTAAAGGTGGATTTTTTCTTTCAATAAGAACAATACCTTTAAACTCTCCTTTATCATTGAAACACTCTATGATACTGTCAGTTGCAAGAAACGGTGTTTTGATAGACATAAAAAATACCTTCTTCTAAATTTGTTGATTTTACCATAAAAAGGCGTTAAAATAGGGTGATATTTTTTAATATGGAGTAAAATATATGTCAAATAAAATAGATAGACTAAAGGCATTGGCAAATGAACTCTCCTCTTATGAGATAGATCGTAAAAAAAATCAAAAACGTTTAAAAGAGCTTTTTAATACATTGGAACTATATTCAAAAGTTGAAGATTTTGAAAAAATATTTGAGTTTAAGGCAATGAATCTCTCAGGTATTTCTCTAAACAATAGTAGTCTTGGTGAAATTTCAGAAGGAAAATATGCTCAGATTATTGCTATTATTTATGCAGAAGAAGAGGGTAAGAAGAGGGCAAAAAATGTTAATCTCAGGTATTTTGGCAGAGTTGAAAAGCTTGATGAAGAGTTAAAAAGAGATATTATAGAGTTTGTATTGAGATGGCGGCTTGAAAAGAGCTTTTTAGGAGTTGACCACTATAAAAAGATGATTAAAGAGTTAATAAAAGAGGAATCAGCTTAAATAAAATAAATAGCTTCTCAAACTTCACAACAACTTGGTTTTCTGATGATACTATTGCGAAAAAAATCGCAAAGGTTTAAAAATGACATCTGAAGAAATAAGTAATGCAGTACATATTTTTCCAACGAAAGATATGCTAGAAAGCGGCATTATGAAAATTATAGATATACGTACAGAAAAAGAGTGGCGACAAACTGGAGTAGTACCAGGATCTAAGTGCATAACTTTCTTTGACAATGTAGGACAATACGATATAGATAAATTTTTAGAAGAGTACCATAAAATCGCAGATAAAGATACACTAGTTGGTTTAATTTGCCGTACAGGAAGCCGTACGAGAATGGTTACAAACTTTCTACGTCAACAAGGATACAATGTTGTAAATCTTGATGGTGGAGTTTATCATTTAAATCGCATAGGAGTTGAGTTGGTTCCGTACAAACAAACTGTCTATTGCAATAGCGAAAATTAATGGAATAGTGAGTATAATACATTATAAAATAAAGTTTGAAAATTATAGTTTTCAATACTTTTATTAAAAAAGTATTGGAAACTAGAGTTTTTATAGTTTTTTTTATAAGGAAATATCTATATGAAATATCCATTGGATTTTGAAAACAGTTTCAATAAAACACTTCTTTTTTGGATAACACGCTATATGCACTCCAAACTTAACTCATTATCTAACCGTCAAGTAAAAGATCCTCAAGCACTTGCACGCATTATCTCAAATCTTCGTACCGGTGTAGATAGCATCGAGACTCTGTCACGTTTAGCAAAAGAGGCCAGAAATGCTGGATTAATTGGAATCAATACATACTATAAACCTCTTGAGAAGCTATATTATTATTTAGAAGAGATGGGTCCTGCATCTATGAAAGAGATTGATGAAGAGTTAATTAGTGATTTTCTTGCCTCAGCTACAGCAAGGCTTTCAGATGCAACAAAAAAGAATTATAGAATCTCTATGATTAACTTTTTTGGCTATATAGACAAACAAAACAGTGATGAAGATGGAAGAACCCATCGTTATGGAATTGAACTTAAAAACTGGGGCGGATTGTCTGGAAAAAGTGGTACAAAACTACCCTCTTTTATGCAGGAAGATGAAGTTGAGAGATTTTTAGAAGCTATTGAAACATACCCATTTCAAAGCAGCGTGGCTGCCAGAAACAGGCTTTTAATAAAGCTAATTCTATTTACAGGTATCCGTGTTGGAGAAGCTTTGCAACTTAAAACCAAAGATTTAATTGCCGAGGGAGATATCTATCTCATCCGTATTACAGGAAAAGGAAATAAAGCTCGAGTAGTAATGATAAAGGCATCTCATATTAATAAATATCTAACAGAGTGGATGCAAATTTGCAGATGTGAAAGTGACTGGCTCTTTTGCAACAAAAAAGGAACCCCCCTAACCCAAGCCTATGTAAGCCGTATAGTTGAAAAGATACTAATGAAAGCTGGTATTCGTAAAGAGAAGAATGGCGCACATATGCTTCGGCATACATTTGCAACCATGCTCTACCTTAAAAAGAAAGATTTAGTACTGGTTCAAGAAGCTTTAGGGCATGCAAGTTTAGATACATCACGCATATATACCCATTTTGACAAAGATAGGCTTAAAGAGGCTGCAAGCGTGATGGATGATATTGCTAAAGGTTGAAGTTAATGAATAAAATTATTTTTCTTGGAACATCAGCAGGTGTTCCTACAAAGTTTAGAAATGTATCTGCCCTATCCCTTCAACCCGAAAACTCTAAAGAGTGGTTTCTTTTTGATTGTGGAGAAGGAACACAGCATCAGATATTAAAAAGCCATTTGAGTCCATACAATCTATCTAAAATATTCATAACGCATCTACACGGCGATCACATATACGGTTTACCAGGACTACTTGCATCAAGAGGAATGCAGCAAGCTAAAACAGAGTTGGAAATTTACGGTCCTGCAGGCATTAAAGAGTTTATAGAGACCGTTTTAAAACTTAGCAGACTCAATCTTCCTTTCGATTTGAAGATTTATGAAATTTCAAATGATATGTCAATAGACTTTAAACAGCTATCTATTGACATAGTAGAACTCTCCCACTCTTTAACTTCTTATGGCTTTGTTTTAACTTTTAAAGATAGACCTGGAAAGTTTAATGTTGAAAAAGCAAGATCTATGAGCATACCGGAAGGTCCTATTTATGCAAAGCTTAAAAATTTAGAAACTGTCACACTTGAAGATGGGAGAGTTATAGATGGAAAAGAGTTTTTAGGAGATCCTATAAAGGGAAAACGCATTGCAATAGGTGGAGATAATGATAATCCCCTACTCTTTTCAAAATATGCCCCATTTGATCTAATGATCCACGAAGCAACATACACACAAAATGATTTTGATAATCTACCAAAAAAGTTTCAACATACAACAGCAAAACAGTTAGCTACTGCAGCTAAAAAAATGGGTGTAAAACATTTGATATTAAATCATATCAGCCCAAGATATGATAAAGATAACAGAGTCTCAGAGCTTTTAGAAGAGGCAAAAAGCTACTTCACTGAAAAAGTTGAAGTAGCTTATGACTTTATGCAGGTAGATTTTTAATTTTTTGCTTTACTAATCTGTAATCATATACTAAATTAAGACCAAATTTGGTACAATGTTATAAAAAGGATATTCACATGCAACTTAGTGAAACTATAAAACCTATCAGTTATTTAAAATCAAAAACAGCAGAAATTATAAATAGTGTAAATGAAAATAGGCAAGCTATTATCATAACTCAAAATGGTGAAGCAAAAGCTATTATTCAAGATATAAAAAGTTATGAAAACTTGAGAAATTCCTTATCATTATTAAAATTGATAGTTCAAAGTGAAGAAGATATACGAAATGATAATGTAATCTCTCAAGATGAAATGTTTGAAAATTTAGAAAAAAAACTTTTTGGATAACAATTGAAAAATTTTGAAGTTATATGGACAAAAAATGCAGAATTTGATTTAGAATCTATTATAGAGTATATCAAAACCGATAGCATTAAAATAGCTAAAGATATTTTTTTTGATATTAAAAATCAATGCAATCAATTATCAACTTTTCCTACCAGTAGAAGAATTGTTCCTGAACTTCAACAAATAGGGATTTTGAGGTACAGAGAACTCATATTTAAAAGATGGAGAATTATTTACAAGATTGAAAAAGAGAAAGTTTTTATTTTAATAGTTGTTGATTCAAGTAGAGATATCGAAGATATTCTTTTTCAACGGTTGTTAAAAGATGACAACAAATAGAGAAATAAAAGCTACTTCAATGCAAAAGTTGAAGTAGCTTATCTTTATGCAGGTAGATTTTTAATCTATAGCCTCTTCAAGGTCTTTAGCAGTTGTAACAAACTCAACTTCTTTAACAACACTATGATCAAGATCAATTACCATAACATAATTTTTATATTTATCATTTTTAAATTTTTGAGAGACAGACTCGTCAAGAATTAGATAGATTGGATATTTGTGTTTTTGTAAATCTGGAAGTGCTGCATATTTAAATATCATAGATGGCATTTTACTTACATCAGCAATAAAGATAACATGATGCTCTTCTAAGTAATTTTCCGGTTTTGTATTTAAAAACTCTTTTACAAGATGTCCTGTTGATTTAGCAAAAACCATTATAACCTTTTCACTATTTTCATCAACAGTTCCTTCTTTACCAAACTGATCTTTTAAAGTACCAGGCTCAAACTTTTTCCCTATCTCTATTGCCGGAGCAATTGTGCCCTTCTCTACTTTTACTACAGGTTTCTCTTCTACTTTATTGCTACAACCACTTATAGTCAGCACTGAAGCAAATATAGCTGCCATTAATTTAAGTTTCATTTTTATCCTTTATTAATTAGTTTATCGATTAAGTCTAAATTATAAGA
This sequence comes from Hydrogenimonas thermophila, assembly GCF_900115615.1. NCBI lineage: Bacteria > Pseudomonadati > Campylobacterota > Epsilonproteobacteria > Campylobacterales > Hydrogenimonadaceae > Hydrogenimonas > Hydrogenimonas thermophila. Next base: position 9,315 of record NZ_FOXB01000012.1, read on the forward strand.
TGTAATCTGTAACTTCGTCAAGAGTTAATCTATGTTTCTTTTTTGGTCTATCTGCTCTGTAACCAAAAGGTAGAACCAAAGCACTTTGAAATACATTAGTATCAATACTTAAAATTTTATCGACCTCTTTATAGTCAAAACCCTCTATAGGACAAGAGTCAATACCAATAAAAGCTGCACCAGTCATCATATTTGCAGCTGCTATGTAGGCTTGCTTTTCACTCCACAACTCAAGCGTATGATCGTCTCTTCCATCAACCCAATCTGCATAAAGTTTTAAAAGACCGTTATATTTATCTTCAGGTAATCCATATCTTTTCAACTGTTTTTGAACATACGGATCACTGCTTCTTACATCTTTTCTTGCCAAAATAACGACTAAATCGCTACAAGTACCAACCTGTTTTTGATTCCAAGAAACTTTTTGTATTTTGTCTTTTATCTCTTGGTTTCTAATTACAATAAACTTCCATTGCTCTATACCAAAAGAGCTTGGGCTCAATCTTCCACACTCTAGAATATATTCCAAATCCTCTTTTGGAATTTTTCTATTTTGATCAAATACTTTGCAAGCATATCGATCATTCATAGCTTTTAAAAATAGTTCTCTATTTGTCATCTTCCATCCTTTTAATTATAAGATTTTATCATATTAAATATCTATTTAAATGAATTAAACCCTCTAAGTAATTTGGTTATGGTTACTTTAATACATTAGAACAGGTTATTTCAAACGAAATTTTGAAGAATTGGGAAAATTTTTACGAAATAATGAAAGAGAATTATTGGTAGTTAAATTAATTTTACTCTATCTTAAAAATTCTTTGTATGTTTTTTCATCTGAAATTGTTTCTAAAAATATCTCTTTAGTATCAGTTACAGAACCAGATGTGAGTTTTTTTACAAAGTTATTTGTAATTACTCTTTTACAAAATTTATACATATATGGATAAACAATACTATTTTTTTGCAAATAGTTTTTTATCTGAATATTACCTATCCTAAATTGCGATGCAATAAAAAGTCCAAAAGTCCATACAAATAGTACCCAAAGTCTATTAGTCAACATTCCAAATATTTTGTTTATAATTTTAAAACGGTTTTTTATGTATACTCCATATAATTTCTCTATGGCAATAACAGTTATGAAATATATAGAAAATAGAAGTAAAAATCCAATTAGTTTTAAACTTGCAAAGTTTTCTGGTATAAGTATATGGTGTTTAACTAAAAAAATAGAAAAACTTGCTCCAAAACTATCTGCAAATGCAATTCCTACAAAGACTTTTATTATCTCATAAAGCTGTTTTGATAAACCAGATTTAAAGCCAATATATGAAAAATATATGATGCTTGCAAAAACTAAAGTATCTACAAAAATAGCTTATCCTTTTTCAGGAGAAACTCTATTTAATAGAAAGAGACCCATTAGTGATGAAATTGCAGTTATTATAAAAAATAGAAAAGAGAATGTTACTCCTAAACTAGGATCTTCACCTATATACTCTAATCCATAAAGAAATGTAAGCTCTCTAACCCCTATTCCACCAATTGTAAGTGGTAAAACGGCAACTACACTGGAGATGAGAAAAAGAGTCATATACTCTAAGTTTGAATGACCTATATAAAGACTCTTTATGATTGCTAATGCACATAAAAGTTGAAGGAGTTGTACTGCAAATCCCCAAACAAGAGTTTTATTAAAACATTTTAGAAAATCTTTAAAAAAGAGTTTTGTTGAAAAATAGGCAATAGGAAATAGTAAAATTGCTATTAAAAATGATAACCATTTAGTCCAATCTCCTAAAAGTTCTGAGTAGTCACTAAAAGCAAATAACAAGCAGGAATAAAATGCTAAAGCAAAGAGTCCACTGAGCCGGTCTAGTAAAACTGCTTGAAACAGTGGTTTAATTCCTTTTTTATAGTGTTTATTAAGTAGATAAATTTTATAACCATCACCACCTATTCCGCCGGGTAAAAATAGGTTATAAAACATTCCTACATAGTAAAGAATAAGGTTAAACTTTTCAGATAGTTTTAGCCCAATAGCTTTGAAGTAGATATTTAGCCTGAAAGAGCTGGCAATTTTTGAAAGATTAAATAGTATAAAAGCTATGAAAAGCCAGATTGAATCAGCACTTTGAAGAGACTCTTTTAGTCTTTCAATATCGACTTTGTGCAGCACAAACCACAGTGCTGCACCTGTAAGTAAAATTTTAAGAAGAAGTTTAATCTTTTGTTTCATCAGACTTTTTTGATTTTCCTACATAAACCTCTTTTATTGTATAAGGCTTCTTATTTTGAGACTCATAATAGGTTCGCATTATCAATTCAGCAATAAATCCAGTTGTAATAAGTTGAATACCACCTAAAGTCAACATTACCCCAAGAGTTAGTAGAGGTCTTTGCCCTATATCTTCTCCAAAAAGTTTTACTAAAAACATATATGCATCAATAAGAAGACCAGCTCCAAGCATTGGAATACCTAATGTTCCAAACAGATGCATTGGTTTTGTTCTATATTTCTGCATAAATAACATTAAAAGCAGGTCACTTACAACACGAAAAGTTCTACCTATACCATATTTGCTCTCTCCGTGTATGCGTGGGTGGTGTCTTACATCAACTTCAGTAATCTTTGCACCATACATTTTAGCAAGAACTGGAATAAAACGGTGAAGCTCTCCATACAATCCAAGGTTTTTAGCTACATCAGCTTTAAAAATTTTAAGTGTACAGCCATAGTCATGCAGGTAAACTTTTGTAGTTTTACGAATAATGGCATTTGCTATTTTACTTGGAATTTTGCGTAAAAACATACCATCTTGACGTTTTGCACGACGACCTGCTACCAGATCCCACCCCTCTTTTTCCAACTTCTCTATCATCATAGGAATATCTGCCGGATCGTTTTGCAAATCACCATCCAATGTAACTATTAACTCACCCTTAGCCTCATCTATTCCTGCAGCCATTGCAGTAGTTTGACCAAAATTTCTGTTGAAAACTAATATTTTAGTACGCTCATCAGCAAGCTCTTTCATTTTCTCTACGGTTTTATCTGATGAACCATCATCTACCATAATAAGCTCATAATCAATATCTTTAAGAGCTTCCCTAACTGCTTTAAAGAGTGGGGCTATGTTATCCTCTTCGTTCATCACTGGAATGACAACCGAAAGTTTCATCTTTTTCCTTTTAAATTTACTATTTATTTTTCATTTTATTTACACGAACAATGACAATGCCATACTTTTTAAAGATAGGCTGATAACTCTCTATCTCTTTTAGCTTTGTCACTTTTGTAAGTACAATTTCACCATTTTTAGGAACTCTTTTTGGAACTAAATTTTGGGAGTATACCATAAAACTAGGCATATTAATTCCCCACATAACTACGCTTAATTTATGTTTTTTAGTAAATAACGCAGCATCTTTTATAGGCTGTTGCGCTAATGCAGCATATGTAGGAAGAACTGTTCCGTTTATAAGCAATATAGAGATTATAGAGGTAAAAACTACTTTAACAAAATTACTATACTGCATCTTCCATACTATAAGAAGCGCTGCAAAAAGTATAGCAATCTCCATCTTATATCTCCAACCAAACAGCTCTTTACCTTCTATTATTAAAGCTTTTGCAAACTCATCTTTTATAGTTGGTAAAATAGCCTGTGCAATCTCTGGTAAAAAGATAAGAGCAGTCATCAATATTGCAACAGGAAGAATAATCCATAGAGATGAACGAATCTTTTCAAAGCCAAGAGCCATCAATACAAACAGAGGTGTATACCCATAGATTACATAGTGTGGAAGTTTTGTTCCTGAAAAAGAGAAAAAGATGAAGACAAAACCAAACCATAGTGTCAGAAACAAAATACGCTCATCTTTAAACCACGTTTTTAGCTGGCTGAATGCAACAAGTAAAATACCAGTATGAGGCATTGTACCAACTAACAAAACCGGAATATAGTATAAAAAAGATCCACTATGACCTTCAAATGAGTTTTCAAAACGAGAGAGGTTATGTTTGAAAAAGAATCCTTCAATAAACTTCATTCCCTGATCTTGATACTCTAACCAATACCAAGGAGCAGCAATTAAAAGAAATATCAAAATTCCTATAGGATTAAAAACAGATTTAAGCCAAAAGAGAAGATCTCGCTTTAAGGCAAAATAGATAAATGTTACTACAAACGGAACCATAATAGCAACAGGCCCCTTGGTTAAAACACCAAATCCAATTGCTGCAAATGTAATGTAAAGCCATAACTTTTTTTCTGTTTGGATATAAAGAAAAATAGCAAACATACTTGACGCGATGCAAAGATTAAGCAATGCATCTGCAATAGCCGCTTTTGCAATGACACTTATTTGAAGTGCAGAAGCCATAAAAATGGCACTTAAAAGTGCTATTTTTCGATCATAAATATATTTTACAAATTTATAAAAAATTAAAACCCAAGCAGTTGCAGCTAAGCTTGATGGCAGGCGTAAAGCAAACTCATTAAGTCCAAAGAGCTTTACACTAACTGCTTGTAGCCAATAGATGAGAATTGGTTTATCAAAACGAAGTTCACCACCAAGATAGGTGGTTATATAGTTACCAGAGGCAAGCATCTCCCTTGTTGCCTCGCTAAAAGCCCCCTCATCCAAATCAAACAGGGGGACACTACCAAGATTAAAGAAAAAACTCAAGTAGATAATAAAGCCAAGGAATAATAATCCATAACGCTCTACATAGTCTTCAACGTTGTTAGCAGTAACAGGTTTCAAGCTTTCGGCACCCCAATCTGATAATACTCAAACCCTTTTTTATTCATCTTCTCAATGTTATACTGGTTTCGTCCATCAAAGATGATAGGATTTTTTAGTCTTTGTTTCATCTCATCAAAGTCAGGGCTTCTAAACTCTTTCCACTCTGTAACCAAAAGCATTGCATCAGCATCATTTAATGCGTCATATTTGCTTTTAGTGTACTCTACGTTTGGATTATCTTTTAGGTAAAACTCTTTTGCTTCATCCATTGCTTTAGGATCGTAAGCTTTTATTTTTGCGCCTCTTTTGGTTAGTTCATTGATAATTGTAATTGAGCTTGCTTCTCTCATATCATCAGTTTCTGGTTTAAAGCTAAGTCCCCAGATAGCAAATGTTTTTCCATTTAAGTCTTCACCAAAGCGTTTTATGACTTTTTCGGCAAGTACTCTTTTTTGATCTTTGTTTACCTCTTCTACTGCTTGAATGATTCTTGGTTTATATCCTGCATCTAGGGCTATTTTATTTAGAGCTTGAACATCTTTAGGAAAGCAGCTTCCACCATAACCGCATCCTGGGTAGATGAAGCTGTAGCCTATACGTTTATCGCTTCCTATTCCTATGCGTACTTTATTTACATCTGCCCCTACTCTTTCACAAATATTTGCTATCTCATTCATAAAGCTGATTTTAGTTGCTAAAATAGCATTAGCTGTATATTTAGTCATTTCAGCGCTTCTTACATCCATAGCTATGAAGCGTTCGTGGTTATGTGTAAATGGAGCGTATAGCTCTTTCATAACTTCTAAAGTCTCTTCATTTTCAGCACCGATTACTACACGATCTGGTTTCATAAAGTCTTCTATAGCTGAACCCTCTTTTAAGAACTCTGGGTTACTTACTACTTCAAAAGGAATATTTACACCACGTTTATCTAACTCTTTTTGGATTGTCTCTTTTACTTTATCAGCAGTTCCTACTGGAACAGTTGATTTATCTACTACAATCATTTTATGAGTCATATATTTACCAATATCTTGGGCAACTTTTAGAACATATTGTAAATCTGCACTTCCATCTTCACCTTGAGGGGTTCCAACTGCTATGAATATGACATCTGATTTTTTGAGAGCCTCTTTAATGTCTGTAGTAAATTCCAAAGTACCTTTTTTATAGTTCTCTTTGACCATACTCTCTAGGCCCGGCTCATAGATGGGAATAATTCCTTGTTTTAGTTTTTCTATTTTATTTTCATCTATATCTACGCAGATTACGCTATTGCCCATCTCGGCAAAGCAGGTGCCTGTTACCAGGCCTACGTAGCCGGTGCCTACTATGCTTAGTTTCATTATCTCTATTCTCCTTCTTTATAGCCATTAAAATCTTTAAGATAGTATACATAATAGATCATTTTATAATCTTTATATAGAGGTATAACAATTGTCTTAATCTTTTCAACCTTCTTAAAAGAAGATGCTACATCAGATATATTTTCACGATTTGTTACAAAAATAAAATTTTCACCAATATGCTCTTTTAAATCCGTAGTAAGCTCATAATGGTCAAGCAAAGTACCTTTAGGATTCCATTTAACTGCATCAAAAGGGTGAGGATGAATGTAATAAATTAACTCTGCCATTGTTTTACGATCGTCACTAAGAAGCTTTGCATCAGGGTAATTCTTTATTATGCTTTCAACTTCTTTGCCCAACTCTTTCCAGCCTAACACTCTTTTATATGGATCAGTTTTTCTTGTTAACTCTATTCCTAATGCTTTTGTTATGTCATGATAGTGGTAAAAGAGTACTCCTAAAAATATGTTGACTCCAATTGCAGTGTAAAGCCAACCTCTTTTATTATGCATAACAAGCCACGCAACAACTAAAACAGTAGAAGCTACATACATTGGAGCCGACCAGTTAGCATGAGCACGAGAAAGCAGACTTATAGTAAGTATCAACATAAAAAATGGAACTATAAACCACCAAAGTAGATATAGGTTATTATCTTTTTTTAGTGATTTAAAGCGAAGTAGCAGTATAAGTAACCAGCCAAAAAGAATTGGACCAAAAACACCAAACTGTGCTCCTAAAAACTCAAACATTCGTCCAGGATGAAACAACTCTCCTTCTAAATGTGCATTATCTTCTGTATGTTTAAAACTGACAAATTCATGAGTATAGTTCCAGTAAAGATTTGGCAAATATATAAGTGCTGCCAGTACCATTGTTACATAAAGTTTTGGATTTTTAAGATGATAGCGATAAGTTTTAGATGTAATAAGATATGCAAAAGCAGAGACAACAAAAATGATCATTGTATACTTGCTAAGAAGACCACCTCCTCCTGCAATGGCGATAATAAGCCAATCTCTCCAGCTATCACTTTTAAGTGCTTTAATGAAAAAGAGCATTCCTAAAGACCAAAAAAACAAAAACGGTACATCTGTAGAGATAATGAGCGAAGAGAGCCAGACAGCCGGCAACATAACAAAAGCTATTGCACTATAAAATGCAACCTTTTCATCAAAAAGCTCTTTTGCAAGAAAATATATGTTTATTGTAGTTAACATATAAACAATAGGAGAGGCTATTTTAATACATACAAATCCATCACCGCAAATTGAAGTACTCAGCATAATAAGCCAAGCTACCATAGGAGGTTTGGAGTAGTAACCAAAATCAAAATGCCTTGACCATCCCCAATAGTATGCTTCATCAGCATACAGATCAATAACAGAGCTAGCCTGTGTTAACATATATATTCTATATGCTGTCACCAAAAAAAGTAAAATAAACATATTTGTAAATGAATAATATTTTGTTTCTCTCATTGCAATCCTATTAGAAATATTTGTTGGTATTTTAGCAAAAAATCTGATTCTTGATATATTAAATTTTTTTAGATAAAATATAAGTTCCCGCGATGAACCGCTTGCTTAAGTAATCTGTTACGTAATTGAATCGTAATATTGATTATATAGCATAAAATAAATAAATCAAGAAAGGAGGAAAAGATGATACATGAACTCAATGGAAGAGTAATCAAAATCATAGGCACAAAATACCCACGCCTAAGACATTTGATTCGCAACCATCCATATACTAAAATAGTAGGTATAGGTGTTATGAAATGCCTGTTAGATGATATGCAAATGACACCTGATGAAATTTCAGATGAACTGCTTACGGAAATGATTGAAAAAGGAATTGAGCTTTATCATGAAAAGGAAGATGAGATAAATGAGCTTCCTGTACTTGAACAAAAGCGCAAAGTTCTTTGTAAATCACTTAAGCAAATAGCAACAAGCCACTTAGAGACAGTAGCCTCTTAAGTGACACTTAACTACTTCATTTGACGATATAAAGCTTCAACTGCTCGGACAAAACTATCCGAGTCATTTGGACAACGACATACCTTATAGGTTTTAAAGCCAAGCTTTTGGGCTACTTCACGATACTCTATATCAAGTTCAAAGAGTGTTTCTGAATTATCTATAGTAAAGGCTATTGGGTAAATCAAAGCCTTTTTGTTTTTTATCTCTTCAAGAACCATTTCTAAAGATGGTGTAAGCCATTTTAGAGGACCAACCTTAGATTGATATGCCAAATGAACCTGATTAAACTCTACTCCCTGCTGCTTTAGCCTCTCTACATGCAAAGCCACCTCTGCTTCTACCTGTTTTTGATAAGGATCACCTTTTTTTATAACACGAACAGGCAATCCATGAGCAGAAAAGATAAGGTTTAATGACTTAGGATCTTCATTACCAATTCCTTCAATAATGCGTTCTTCAACACTTTCAAGGTAAGGCTCAAAATCATAATAATGCAAATGACTCACAATTGTAGGATGATAACCAATATCCTTTGCAGCAGCACGTATATCCTCTATTGATGATGCTGTAGTTGTAGTTGAAAATTGCGGATACATAGGAATCAAGTATAATTTTTTAATCCCTTCCTCTTTCAATCTTTTTAAAACATCTTTTGCAAAAGGAGGAGTATATCGCATAATAATCTCAACCTTTGCATCACCTATTCGCTCTTGAAGTTTTTTTTGAAAACTTTTTGTAATGCTAAGAAGAGGTGAACCTCCCCCTATCTTTTCATAATTCTCTTTTACTTCAGGCAAACGAGTTTTAGTAATGTAGTTTGCAAGATTTTTACGTACAAACGGCGGTGCACCAATAATACGATGATCGTTAAACATGTTTTTCATAAAAATTTCTATCTCATCGTAGTTTGAAGCTCCGCCCATATTCATTAATATGATTGCTTTTTTCATTAATAAATCTACCCTTAGTAGTTAAAATTATTAAGAATTATGCCAAACTCACTATTTAGTAGAGTTTAACTCTTGGATTTTGAGTATAATTACATTTATTTCACACTAAAGGTTGAGATGTCATGAATAGAGTATTAATTATCGGTGCTGGCGGTGTCGGACGAGTTGTAGCGCATAAGTGTGCGCAAAACAGTGAAATTTTTGAACATATTACATTGGCTAGCCGTACGCTATCTAAATGTGAAGCAATTCGTGATGAAATAAAAGAGAAACAGAATAAGTCAATCGATGTAGCACAGGTTGATGCTGACAATGTTGAAGAGCTTGTTAAGTTGATCGAAGAGGTTAAACCATATGTTGTTATCAATGTTGCTTTGCCATATCAAGACTTGACTATTATGGATGCTTGTTTAAAGACAAATGTTCACTATCTTGATACAGCCAACTATGAGCATCCAGATACAGCAAAATTTGAGTATAAAGAGCAGTGGGCAAAAGACCCTGACTTTAAAGCAAACGGTTTGATGGCACTTCTTGGTAGTGGGTTTGATCCAGGTGTTACCAATGTCTTTTGTGCCTATGCGCAAAAGCACTACTTTGATGAGATTCATACTATCGATATTTTAGACTGTAACGCAGGTGATCATGGCTATCCGTTTGCAACTAACTTTAACCCAGAAATAAATATCCGTGAAGTTAACTCAAAAGGACGATACTGGGAAAATGGCAAGTGGATCGAAACTGAGCCAATGGAAATAAAAATGGTTTGGGACTACCCAGAAATTGGCCCAAAAGATAGTTATCTTCTTTACCATGAAGAGGAGGAGTCACTTGTTAAAAACATTAAAGGTCTAAAACGTATCCGCTTCTTTATGACCTTTGGTGAAAGTTATCTAACCCATCTTAAAGTGCTTGATAACATTGGTCTTACACGAATTGATCCTATTGAAGTAGATGGATGTAAAGTGATTCCTTTACATGTTGTTAAAGCACTTTTGCCTGATCCTGCAAGCCTTGGACCACGCACTAAAGGAAAAACCAACATCGGTGTTGTTTGTGAAGGTATTAAAGATGGTAAAAAGCGTAAAATCTATATTTACAATGTCTGTGACCATCAAGAGGCATATAAAGAGGTTTGCGCACAGTGTGTTAGCTATACAACAGGTGTACCTGCCATGATTGGTGCAAAATTGATGTGTGAAGGCAAATGGATGAAAGCAGGTACAATTAATATGGAGCAGATGGACCCTGATCCGTTTATGGAAGAGCTTAATCGCCAGGGATTGCCTTGGAATGTCATTGAAATGGATCCTGAAAAGTGATAGACTTTAGCAAAGTTCCAACCCCTTGTTACGTTTGTGAAGAGGAGCTTCTGGAGAGAAACCTTAAGATCCTCGACCGTGTTCAAAAAGAGAGTGGTGCAAAGATTTTGCTTGCTCTCAAGGGCTTTGCTATGTGGAGTACCTTTGATCTGGTTGGCAAATATCTTTGCGGTACAAGTGCCAGCGGTCTGCATGAAGCAAAGCTAGGTCGTGAGGAGATGAACAAAGAGGTACATACCTACTCTCCAGTCTTTAAAGAGGAAGAGATTGAAGAGATTGCAAGACTCAGTGATCATATTGTCTTTAACTCTCCTGAACAGATACGACGTTTTTTAAAAAAGTCAAAAGCGGTCAATCCATCAATTTCTTGCGGTCTTCGGGTCAATCCGGAGTTTTCATCGGCACCTGTTGACCTTTACAACCCTTGTGGTCTTTATAGCCGACTTGGCACAACCATTGCCAATTTTGATCCTGAAATTTTAGAAGAGCTAGATGGACTGCACTTTCATGCACTCTGCGAGCAAAACGTCGATGCCCTTGAAGGGGTTCTGAAAGCATTCGAAGAGAAGTTTGGCAAATTTATTTCTAAGATGAAGTGGATCAACTTTGGGGGCGGTCATCACATTACCCGTAAAGATTATGATGTTGATCGTTTGATTGAAGTGATCCGTGATTTTAAAGCTCGTTACAACAACATTACCGTCTATTTAGAGCCAGGAGAAGCTGTTGGATGGCAAACAGGACCATTGGTAGCTTCAGTGCTTGATATTATTTATAATGGGATGGATATTGCAATACTTGATGTGTCAGCTGAAGCACATATGCCAGATACCTTAGCGATGCCTTATAGAGCTGAAGTGCGTGGAGCGGGTGAAGCTGGTGAAAAGTCTTATACCTATCGTCTTGGTGGTAATACCTGTCTTGCAGGTGATATTATGGGTGATTACAGTTTCGATAAACCGCTTAAAGTGGGTGATAAGATTGTCTTTGAAGATCAGATCCACTATACAATGGTCAAAACGACCACATTTAATGGGGTACAACATCCATCTATTGCCATTTGGACTAAAGAGAATGAACTTAAAATTGTAAGAGAGTTTAGTTATGAAGATTTTAAAAATAGACTCTCATAAATTAATTTTACGAATCAATCTGTTTAGCAATATCTGCTATGCCCTCTTCTAACTTTTTGCGATTTTCATAAGTAAAAAATGAAGGGGGCTTAGCCTCTTCTTTGTAGTGTATGCATATGGCATAATGTAAAAGATTTACATCTTGGTTAGCCATTTTGTCAAACCACTCCAGCGAGATTGGTGTTACAGTACCATCTGCATATTTTATAATGGCAGCTGGATATAGCTGACTGACATTGTCAAGATCTATTGTTTCATTTTGAATTGTAAGTGTCACGCTTTCCCCCATTTGTTGATGTGATATACTAAACAAAGTTGCTTTAAAAGTTGGTTACAAAGGCATGAAATGATTGAAGACAAATATAGATGGAATGAAAGATATAAAACTCTGCCACCACCTCAAAATCCAAGTGATCTACTACTAAGATACATTGATCGTATCAAAGGAAAAGATGTATTAGATATTGCAGCAGGATTGGGAAGACATTCTCGTATTTTAGCAGAAAATGGTTGTAAGGTTGATGCTATAGAGTATAGTGATGTTGCAATAGAATCTTTAAGAAAAATAATAGGGGTTAATGCCATTGAGATGGATTTAGAGAATGGATGTAGTTTAGAAAAGAGTTATGATGCTATTTTATGTTTTAACTATCTAAACAGAAATCTTTACGATTTTATGATTAACCACATAAAAGATAATGGAATTATTCTCTTTGAAACATTTGTATTTGATGAAGAGAATGAGTGTGCACCAAAAAACCCTGACTTTTTACTAAGAAAAAATGAACTGTTAAAGGTTTTTGGCTCACTTCATATTATAGAATATAAAGAGTCTAATGTTATAAAACAGAATGGTCAAAAGGCGCTGATGGCTTCTATGGCTGCGATAAAAAAATAAAAATATAGAAAAAACTTGCTTTTATAAAACTTTTCAGCTATACTTCCAGCAAGAAAGATGATTTAGATTCTCGTCTTTGTGTGTGACCGTTCTACCTCGACCCTTCGAATTAGAGTTTTTAACCCGCAAGATAGCTTCAAAACACTTTTCAAATTTAAACAACAAAGGTATCGCAATGGCAGATATTATCAATGGAACAGTTAAATGGTTCAATAGTGAAAAAGGTTATGGATTCATCCAACCTGAAGATGGAAGTAAAGATGTATTCGTACATTTCAGACAAATTAACAACCCAGGTTATGGACGTGTTTCATTAGATGAAGGTCAAAGAGTAAGTTTCTCAATTGGTCAAGGTGAAAAAGGCCCACAGGCAGAAAACGTTACACCTCTGTAATTAACTTCAAAAGAGTGGCTTTTTAAGCCACTCTCTCTTCTACTTTACTCTACCGTTACACTTTTAGCCAAGTTTCTAGGCATATCAACATCATTTCCTAAACGAATAGCTATCTCCATAGCAAGCAACTGTTCAACTACCATCATTTCAAAAAACTCAAGCATTGGATGGTTATGATTATGAGTTAAGATAAAATCATCTGCAAGATCAAAAATTTCTGGTGAGATTGCCAATATTGTAGAGTCTCTTGCACTTAACTCCTCTACATTACTTTTTGTTTTATCGTAAAGCAGAGTTTTTGGCATCAAAGCTATTGTAAAAAGTTCAGCATCAGCCAAAGCAATAGGTCCATGTTTCATCTCTCCGGCAGGATAGCCTTCTGCGTGAAGATAACTAATCTCTTTTAGTTTTAAAGCCCCTTCAAGTGCTAAAGGATAGAATATATCACGCCCAATAAAAAAGAAGCCGTGCCCATGCAAGTAACGTTTAGAGAGACGTTTACACTTTTCATGTATATCAAGAGCATTTTTTAAAACAGTAGGAACATGCCCAATAGCATCAAGCTCTTTGTTTATTTGACTATCTTCTAAAACACCGCATCTCTTTCCAAAATAGAGAGACAACATCCATAAAACCATAACTTGCGTAGCAAAAGCTTTTGTGCTTGCAACCCCTTTTTCTATTCCAGCTCTAGTTAAGATTGTGGTATCTGCTAAGCGTACAATAGATGAGTTGTCAACATTACAAATAGCCAATGTCTTTAATCCGGCATGTTTTGCCATTTTAAGAGCTTCAAGAGTATCGGCAGTCTCACCACTTTGACTAATAACTATAAATAGCGTATCTTTTGTCAGCAGTGGTTCTTTATAGCGAAACTCACTGGCTATCTCCACTTGTACAGGCAGTTTTGATAATCTTTCAAAAAGGTAACTAGAAACCAATGCAGCGTGATAACTTGTACCACAAGCACAAAGTTTTATGCGTGAGATACCATCTAAGAAGTTTTCATCTATCTCTTCAAAAGAGATCTCATTATCTAATACACGCCCTATCATTGTATCGCTCATCACTTCATACTGCTCATAAATCTCTTTTTCCATGAAGAAGCGATACCCACCCTTTTGAGCTGTTAGTTTATCTCCTGAAAGTGGAACGAACTGTAGAGTATGAGGTTCAGTATATATGGAATCTGGTGTTGCATACCCAATTGTACCATCCTCCATATATGCAACCTCTTTAGCTTCGCCAATCAAAGGTGCATCTGATGAGGCAAAAAAGACTTCATTCTCACTGTTCTTACCGATAATCATCGGCGAACCTTTACGGGCAAAATAGATAGTATCAGGAGTTTTTTGGGTTATAAGTAAAACTGCATAAGCACCTTCTAGTCTCTCAATTGTTGCTTTAAAAGCAGCAAAAGTATCTTTATAGTGCTCATACTCTTTTTCAAAAAGGTGAACAATTACCTCTGTATCTGTCTGGCTTAAAAAATTTACACCACAATTTTCCAGTTCAGATTTTATTTCACGATAATTTTCAATAATACCGTTATGAACTACATAACTGTAATCACCCATATGAGGATGGGCATTCAGTTCGGTAGGTTTTCCATGCGTTGCCCATCTTGTATGACCGATTCCAACACCTAAACCATCAGTTAAAAAGTTTTTTGTCTTATTATCTAAATTTGTAAGTTTGCCAACAGCTTTAAAAGAGTCTATCTTTCCACTCTGCATTACAGCAATTCCTGCAGAGTCATATCCGCGATACTCTAACTCTCTTAAACCTTCTATTAGTTGACTTTTGATCTCTCTTTTTCCAATATATCCAACAATACCACACATATATTATCCTTACTTTCCTAAGCAAAATTCGCCAAACATTTTATCCATAATATCATTAAAGTCGACTGGTTTTGATATAGAACTGATAGCAGAGATTGCATCATTTAGATGGAATGTAAATATCTCCAATTCACCCATTAAAAGTGGCTCTTTTGCTTGAGATATTGCACTTCTAGCTCGTTTTACAGCTTCTATTTGTCTTGCTGAGATTAAGAGCAGTTCATCTCCTTGTGCCATTTTTGAAAGTCTCTTTTCCAATTCAGAAAAAATCTGTTCAGCTTTATTGTCTTGGCTTAATTGCAATGGATTAAATTGTTCTAACTTTTTTGTATCTAATTTTTTAGGAAGATCTATTTTGTTTAATGCAACTATTATCTCTTTATTATTGCCTGATTTCTCAAGTAGAGATAGTATTTGCTCATCTTCTTCATCCCAAGTCCTACTTACATCAAAGATTGCAATAACTATATCACTCTGTTCAATTGCCTCTACAGATCTTTCTATACCAATCTTTTCAATTGTATCTGATGAGTCTCTAATTCCTGCTGTATCTATGATACGAATCAGATGTGAACCAACTCTTATCTGTTCTTCAATAGTATCTCTGGTAGTACCGGCTATATCACTTACAATAGCTCTTTTATAACCTAACATTGCATTTAGTAAAGAGCTTTTCCCAACATTTGGTTTGCCTACAATTGAAACTTTAAAGCCTTCTATCATACCCCGTCTGCGTTCACTAGAACTAACTATCTGCCCTATTTTAAGCTCTATCTCTTCAAGCTGATGAAGAATGTTATTTACTATATCATCAGGCAAATCTTCTTCAGCATAATCAATAGTAACTTCAGCAAATGCAACAGCTCTAAGAAGCTTTTCTCTTACATCATCTACAAACTCTCTAAGCTCACCTTTCATCTGTCTAGCTAAGATCTTGGCAGTTTCATCACTTTTTGCTTCTATCAGTTTTGCTATCGCTTCTGCTTCTGTTAAGTCTATACGACCACCCAAAAACGCTCGACGGGTAAATTCGCCCGGTTCTGCAAGCCTTGCACCATAGAAAAGTACGGTTTCTAGGATCTTTTCAGCAACAATAGAGCCGCCATGACATTGAAACTCTACTACATCTTCAGTAGTAAAACTATGGGGAGCTTTAAACCAGATAACAATCGCTTCATCTATAAGTTCATCATTTTGATTGTAAAGGGAAGAGAGGTGGGCATATCTAGGAGAAAAAGTTTCTCTTTTGGTTACTTTTTTAGCGATATCTAAAGCATTATCACCACTTACACGAACAATAGCAACCGACCCCACCCCGCTTGCGGTGGCGACGGCAGCTATAGTATCACTCATCGACGCTCCAAAAACTCATTGATAATAATGTATCGACCACCTTCTCTGTTTGTGCGTACAGCTACATATTTATTAGGGAAAATCTCTCTTAGACGCTTGAGTGCTATTTGAACAAGAATACCATCAAGAACTTTTGTTTGGGCTCTGCCTTCAATCTCAACACGCTCTATAATTGGCTGAAGATAATTTTCTATCATAAGTTCTTGATTTTGTAAAAATTCAGCAATTTCCAAGCGTACTTTGTAGCCATATTTTCCGTTGATCCAATTATAGATAAGATATGCTAGCGATTTATATCTGTATCCCTCTTTACCTATGAGAAGTGCAGCATCTTCACCTTTAAACTCAATGAAAATTGTTTCATCATCATATACACTTACACGAATCGGCTCAAGGTTGAAACAAGCAGAAGAGAATAGTTTATTAATCTCTTCTTCAACTATATTTACTACTGTATTTATATCTAAGGATTCTGTGTAGAAGTTATCAAAAATTTCACTCTCTTTTTTCAGATAATTTCTCTCTTTTTCTTCAACCTGCTCTTTTTCTTCTACAGGCTGCTTTTCTGTACTAGGAAGAGTATCTTCTATTTTTTCTTCTTCAACCTTCTCAATCTCTTTAACTTCTTCAATCTTTTGAGATACCTGTAACTCTTCTTGCTTCTCTTCACTCTTTTCTATCTCATCAGTGCTCGATTCAGTTTTTGCCTTTTGCTTAGGTGCTTCTTCTTTTAGCTCTTCTTTTTCTTCGCTTTTTTCTTGAACTTTTTTAGTACATTGGGCTACTATAATGGCAGGTTTGCGCCCAATTCCAAGAAAACCTTTAGATGGATTTTGAATTATTTGAATCTCCAGTTCAGTTATTGAACAGGAGAACGCCTTTGCTGCTTCAGCGTATGCTTCTTCCAGTGTTAAAGCTTCAAACTTTTTCATTATTCAGCCTTTTTATGCTTTTCCAACATCTTGTTGATAACAAGTTGCTGTGCAATAGAGAATATATTGTTAGTCAACCAGTATAACACAAGTCCGGCAGGGAAAGTAACAAAGAAGAAAGTAAATATGACTGGAAGCCACTTAAATATCTTCTCTTGCATAGGATCAGTAAAGTTGTTTGGTGTTACCATTTGATGTAGCCACATTGATGCACCCATCAAAATTGGCAATACATAGTATGGATCCATTACAGAAAGGTCATGAATCCAAAGTATCCATTCTGCACCTTTAAGCTCTATTGCATTCAAAAGAACTCGATAAATAGCAAAGAATACAGGTATTTGCAGAAGCATTGGTAAACAACCGCCTAGAGGATTTGCTTTATGTTTTTTATAAAGCTCCATCATATGCATATTCATCTTTTGCGGATCGCCTTTATACTTCTGCTGAATCTCTTTAATTTTAGGAGCAAGCTCTTTAAGCTTATGCATAGAGACCATGCCTTTGTACGTCAAAGGATAAAGCAATATACGAATAAGAACAGTCAATGCAACAATTGTCCATCCCCAGTTAGGAATAAAACTATGAAGCCACATAAGAACTTTAAACATTGGAGCTGCTATAAAAGTGAACCAGCCAAACTCAATGATTTTTGTTAATTCAGGATGAATAGATTGTAAAATTTTATACTCTTTTGGTCCTATATAACCATGTAAAGTTGTTTCACTTCCCTCTTCTTTTATAAAAAGAATAGGATTATCTTCTGCATCTTTGTTTATTACAACATCCATTCCTTTCTCAAAATCATAGAAAGCTGTAGCATAGTAACGATCAAATGCAACTGCTATACGAGCTTTTCTGAAAGCTTCAGTACCTTTAGCATCTCCATCATCTATAATAGTTAAAGTTCCATCAGCCTCTTCTACCATAACGCCATGCACTGTATAACTATCTATTCTTAAATCTGGTCTATATCCTGGTGAAATAAAGTATGGCTTGGAATCACTAAGCTTAACTGTTATATCATAGTGATGATCTGGATAGATTTTTACTCTCTTTTCAACAATCAAACCATTGAGATTTTGTGTAAAGAGAATCTCTTCAGGCTTATCTTTGCCAATATTCAGTTTAGATACAGAAACAGTATAAGGCGTTTTAAATGCAAGTTCATTGAGTTTAGGATCACTAAATCTTATCTCAAGAGGTTTTGGAATTTTAGGAGAATTGAATAGTTTAAGCTCTTTTCCCTCTTCAGTACGATACTGCTTATCTTTTAGATATACTTGAGAAATTCTACCAAGAGCATCAAATTCTATAGTAGCATTAGATGTCTCAACTGTTGCTATTACATTTGTTAACTTTTTATCTGCTGTTTGACTTTTTTGTGTTGGAGCAACACTTTTTTCAATTGCAGAAGAGGTTGTCTCCGATATAGTTTTACTATCTTTTACAGTTGTTTGAACTGTTCTGTTTTGATCAACCAAATGTTTTGGTTTTGGCATAAAAAAGTAATCATACCCTATAAAAACAAGTAATGAAAGCACGGTTGCTATTACAACACGCGTTTGTGTATTCATGTTATCTATCACTATCAGCCTTTCTAATAAATATTTTTTATAACTTTACATCCATCAGACTCAGGTACATACCAAAATTTGATATTAGAAACCCTATTTGAAACTTGGATGGCACTAAAATGTTTACATGAGATTTTTGGATAATCTATACCACCGTCGAAAAATTGGTTGCAACGAAGTATTCTAAGTAAAGAAGAAAAAAGTGCTTTGATGATGTTTGGATTGGTTTGAATTTGCCACTTGGCATATTCTGAGCATGTTGGATAGTATCGGCAGCTTCCAAACCCCAAAAGTGTTAAATACTTCTGGTAAAACTTTAAAGACTCCGACAGTATCTTTCTGATCATCTCATAGCCTCATTGCCCAATATCCAATCGTTTAATAGCCCGTCTAAAAGCTTTTTCAAGCTCGTTGAATGGTGTATCAAGTATAGGTGGTTTTGCAACCAAAACATATTTACCATTTTTCAGCATCGGGATCATTTTTAAAAAAAGAGCCCGTAGTCTACGTTTAGCACGAGCTCTTTTTACGGCGTTGCCAATCTTTTTACTAGCAACAAAGCCAACGCTGCATTCTCTCCCATCAGGTACTGCAAAAAGCACGAATGACTTATCGTGCCATCGTTTGTTAGATTTATATACCCTATTAAAATCAGCTGTACGCTTAAGGGAGCTGTAGTGAATTAAACCGCCAATCGCTTACGACCTTTTGCACGGCGTGCATTGATGATTTTACGTCCATTTTTTGTCTTCATTCTTGTTCTGAAACCATGTGTACGTTTGCGTGGAGTGTTATGTGGTTGATAGGTTCGTTTCATCTATCTTTCCTTCCTCTATTTTAGATTTAAGCCCGGTATTTTAATTAAATTTCGCTTAATAATAGATTAGAAGATTTTATAGTGATAATTTATTATTGCACAAACTGAAGTCTCAACTCAAATAAAAATCTCCAATAAAATATTTAATATTATTTAATACTAAAAGGATACTATGATAATTATAAAGCCAAATTTAAAAGGTTAAAAAATGAAAGTTGTTATAAGCGGTGCAAGCGGTTTTGTAGGTAGTCATTTAACAAAAGAGTTTGAAAAGAGAGAATGGAATATAACTCCTTTGATACGTTCTGATTTTAAGTTATCAGATAGTGAGTTTAGCAAAAAATTTATTGGAGCAGATGTAGTTATACATTTAGCCGGTGCGACAATTAATAGACGATGGAGTGAATCTTATAAAAAAGAGCTATATTCAAGTCGTATTGATACAGCAAAAAAAATAGTAAATGCTATGGCAATAATGGAGAAAAAGCCAAAACTTTTTATCTCTACATCTGCAGTAGGCATATATGCTGGTGATGGACAATATAATGAAGAGAGTGCTGTCTATGCCAATAATTTTTTAGGTAGTCTTGCACAAGATTGGGAAAAAGCTGCTTTGGAGGCAAAAAGTTTAGGAGTAAGAACCGTAATATTTCGTTTTGGTATTGTAATGGGGCATGGAGGTGGCGTATTGCAACAAATGGTGCCAATGTTTAAGCTGGGACTAGGAGGAACTATTGGAAATGGTAAACAACCATTTTCATGGGTACATATAGACGATCAGATGAGAGCATATTTTTATATCATAGAACATGAAGATTTAGAAGGAATATTTAACCTTATGGCACCTACACCAACTACAAACTATGGCTTAACCAAAGCATTGGGAAAAGCTCTGCACAGACCTACTTTTTTTATAATACCAAAGTTTCTTTTGAAGCTGAGATTTGGCAGTGAGGCTGCAGAAGTATTTGCAGGTGGGCAATATGTAACGCCTTTAAGACTTCCAAAAGCTGGTTTTGAGTTTAAGTTTAGAACTATAGAAGATGCATTAAATGATCTTTTTGATAAAGATTAAAAATTTACCTCTTCTTGAATATCTTCATCTCCCCACTTCTCAATACACATTTCTCTTAACTTTTCATGTGTTGATATTTTAATATTTTTGCAATTTATTCTATATTTTATTACATTTTCACTTTTATTTAAAGTTATTCTCAATACCACTTGAGGAGTTGCATATGTTTCATCTCTTAATGAATAAGTACCATCTTTATTATAATCTCCATTGGTTGTATAGTTCCACTTTAATCCAGGGACTAACTCTTTTTCATTAATAATTAAAATATCATTAAGTTTAAATGTTGAACTTCCTTCAAGATACATCCAGTTAATTGCATTTTGAACTGCTAAATCAAGCCCTGTTGTAACTGTATAAGACATACTTTCAATTACAGTTCGCTCTTTTAAGTTAATAAAATGTGATATACCTACAGCAGCTAATAATCCAATAACTATAACTATAAATATTAATTCTAATAATGTAAATGCTTTTTTCATTCCAACTACCTAAATATTCAGCTATTGCAATAGTAGCAATTAAAAGTAAGTTATAAGATTAATATTGGAATTAATAAGTAGTCTAAGAACAAACCTTAAAGAATATAGACTTATAGAAAAATTTGTAAAATTAATATCGTACAAACTGCTTTTTTTTTAAGTATTTATTGAAGAAACAAGCTGGATATAATAATTCCAGCTTGTTATAGTGAAGTCAATTAAGAAGTACTATTTATTAATATGTACTATAATCTCATCATTTTCAGCATCGAAGATGACACTGTCACCCTCTTTGACCTTGTCTTCAAGAATAAGCTCAGCAAGTTTGTCTTCGACAAGCTCATAAAGTGCTCGTTTAAGTGGTCTTGCGCCATAAACTGGGTCAAAACCTGCCTTAGCAATGAGTTCTTTTGCTGCATCGCTAAGTGAAACTTTGATGTCTCTTTCTTTAAGTTTATCTTGAATATTTCTAAAGAGAATATCCACAATTTGTGTAATTGCACCTTGATCAAGTGGATTAAAGATAACAATGTCATCAAGCCTATTCAAGAATTCTGGCTTGAAGTACATCTTCAACTCATCTTTAACCGCTTTTTCTCGATCTTCTGGATCTTTAAACTCCATAATCTTATCACTTGCAATGTTAGATGTAAGGATGATAATGGTATTTCTAAAATCTACCGTAACACCCTTATTGTCAGTTAACCTTCCATCATCTAACACTTGCAACAAGACATTAAAGACATCTGGATGCGCCTTTTCAATCTCATCGAAAAGAATTACGCTATAAGGTTTTCTACGTACCGCTTCAGTAAGCTGTCCACCCTCTTCGTATCCAACATATCCAGGAGGCGCACCAACAAGGCGACTTACCGCATGTTTCTCCATATATTCGCTCATATCAATACGGATCAAAGATTTTTCCGTATCAAATAAGAACTTCGCCAATGTTTTGGCAGTTTGTGTCTTACCAACACCTGTTGGACCAAGGAATAGGAAACTTCCAATTGGTCTATTCTGTTCGCTTAGACCAGCTTTGTTACGCTTAATTGCTCTTGCAACAGCTTTAATTGCAGTCTCTTGTCCTACAACATCTTGTGCAAGAACATCTTCAACATGTAAAATCTTCTCTTTTTCACTCTGCAACATCTTAGTTACAGGGATCTGAGTCCAACGGCTGACAATTTTGGCGATAGCTTCTTCATCAACACTGTTTTTAAGCAGTGTACCCTCTTCTTGCATTCTTTCCCACTGCTCATTGAGTTGTTTAAGTTTTTGATCAAGCTCTGGGATCTTGCCATACTCAATCTCAGCGGCTTTGTTGTAATCGCCATTTCGTTTCGCCATCTCCGCTTCATTGCGCAGTTTATCAATATCGACTTTGATCTGTGCAATTTCATTAAATACACTCTTCTCAGTCTCAAATTGCGCTTCAAGCTTACGTCGTTTCTCTTCAAGATCAGCAAGTTCTTTTTCAATCTCTTCTAAACGTGTTTCATTCTTTTTAGACTCTTCCATCATTAGAGCCTCTTTTTCAACCTGTAGACGGCTGATTTCACGTTTTACACGTGCAAGCTCGGTAGGCTCACTCTCAATTTGCATTTTAAGCTCTGCAGCTGCCTCATCAATAAGGTCAATAGCTTTATCAGGCAAATAACGATCCGTAATGTAGCGTGCAGAGAGTTTTGCTGCTGCTACCAATGCACTATCTAAAATAGTTACATTATGGTGAGCTTCTAGCCGCTCACGCAATCCTCTTAAAATTTGTAAAGCCTGATTAATGTTAGGCTCATTTACGTGCACTGGCTGGAATCTTCGTTGAAGTGCCGCATCTTTTTCAAAATATTTGCGATACTCTTTAAGAGTTGTTGCACCAATTGTATGCAACTCACCTCGTGCCAGTGCAGGTTTTAACATATTTGCAGCATCCATACTTCCTTCAGATGCACCTGCTCCAACTATAGTATGGATTTCATCAATAAAGAGGATAATATCACCGCTATTTTTAACCTCTTCAATAACTGCTTTTAAACGATCTTCAAACTCACCGCGATATTTGGCACCTGCTATCAATGCACTCATATCAAGAGCTATAACACGCTTGTTTTGTAAGCTTAACGGCACCTCTTTATTTACTATTCTCTGTGCCAATCCTTCAACAATAGCAGTTTTACCAACACCTGGCTCACCAAGCAATATCGGATTGTTTTTTGTCTTACGGATCAAAATCTGCATTACCCGCTCAATCTCTTCATCACGACCTATGACTGGATCTAACTCTCCATCTATCGCTTTTTTATTTAGATCTATACCATATTTTTCAAGAGCCTCAAGTGTCTCATCTGCTGTTTGACTCTCTATCTTCTTACCGCCGCGAATAGCCTCAAAAGTCTTTTTAAGCTCCATTATATCGACATACTTACCAAGTATATCTTTAATTTGTGCATTCTCTAAATTTGCAAGCAACCAGGTATCAACAGCTAAGTATTGATCACCTTGCTTTGCCATCAAACCTTCAGCTTGCTGTAGGCTCTCTTGCAATGCACGAGAAATTTTAATATTTTCTTTTGTAACAGTTGAAACCTTTGGTAATCTATCTGCTACACTTTTAGCTTCAAGCTCTATAGGAGCTTTATCTACTCCCATACGATTTAATGCTTGATTTAAAACACTTCCACTGTTTGTTAATAGTGCCCATACAAGATGAGCTGGTTCAACTTCAGGGTTTTTATTGTGTAGTGCAAGACTTACACCTGATTCAATTGTTTCAGTCATTTGGTGTGTTAATTTTTCAAATATGCTCATTAGCAACTCCTTTTTTAATACCTAAATCTGTAACAAATGATTTATTTTACTATCATCTGTTAAATTAACTGCGCGTATTATATCAAGTTTAGTCTATTAATGTCAAGGTTTTTAATTTAAATCTCTAAATGTTTCTAAATTATTCAGTTATAACCTGAAAATTAAATGAACTTTTTTTATTTATCAACATTTCAGTGTCAAATTACTATAATATCAGCCAAACAATTTATAGATTACAATGGATCAAATAGATGAAGAAAAAAAGAGGTTTTATAGCAGCCGGTTTTCTATCGACAGCTACAGCTCTAACATTAATAACAACCCCTAACCTGTTTGCTAAAAGTGATACCAACACTACGGTATCTAAACTTGAAGCTTTAACCAAATTTACTAGAGTCATAGGTACTGTTGAGAAGTATTATGTTGACGACTTGACTATCAATGAAATAATTAATAAAGCCATCAAGGGATTAATGGCAAATCTTGATGCTCACTCATCTTTCCTTGATGCAAAAAGTTTCAAGGAGATGAAGATCCAAACAAGCGGTGAGTTTGGAGGCTTGGGGATAACTGTAGGAATGCGCGATGGTGCATTAACTGTCATTGCTCCTTTAGATGGTACTCCAGCATATAAAGCGGGACTTAAATCAGGTGATATTATTTTAAAGATAAACAATCAGTCAACACTAAATATGACACTTGATGAAGCTGTCTCGCTTATGCGTGGAAAACCTAAAACAAAGATTAACCTGACAATTGTTAGAAAAAATGAACCAAAACCTTTAGTTGTAACTATTGTTCGCGATATCATCAAGATACAATCTGTCTATACTAAAAAGATAGAGAATGATATATTATACATTCGTGTCGTATCTTTCGATAAAAAAGTTGTAAAAGATATCAAAAAAGCTTTAACAGATAACCCAAGTGCAAAAGGTATTATCATTGACTTGCGTAACAACCCTGGTGGATTGCTTGATCAAGCAGTGGGTACAGTCGATCTTTTTGTGGATGAAGGTGTAATTGTTTCGCAAAAGGGTCGTGTTAAAAATGAGAATGAAGTCTATAAAGCTCATAAAAAAGGTACATACACAAATATTCCTATAGTTGTACTTGTAAATGGTGGAAGTGCCAGTGCAAGCGAAATTGTCAGTGGTTCACTTCAAGACCATCGACGTGCAGTAATTGTTGGTGAAAAAACATTTGGTAAAGGTAGCGTTCAAATCATTATGCCTGTAAATGAGACAGAAGCTATGCGTCTTACAATTGCACGCTACTACCTTCCAAGTGGTCGTACAATACAGGCAGTTGGAGTAACTCCTGATATTGTAGTACCTTTTGGTAAAGTGACTATTGAAAAAGATACATTCTCTATAAAAGAGGCTGAACTTAAAAAGCATTTAAAAAGTGAGTTAGAAAAGATAGAGGGTAAAAAAGAGGATAAAGCAGAAAAAGTTGATCCTAAAAAAGAAAATATCATTACAAAAGAGGATCTTTATAATGATAATCAGCTAAAAGAGGGTGTTGATATTTTACGTGCTCTCATAATCACACAAAAACAAAAGTAAATTTAGGAGAAGAAATGACTAAAAAAGAGTTACTTTATGAAGGAAAGGCGAAACGCCTTTTTACAACTGATGAACCAAATCTTCTTATTGCAGAGTTCAAAGATGATTTAACTGCATTTAATGGTGAAAAGCATAGTCAAGAGGCTGGCAAAGGTGCACTAAACAATAAAATCAGCACTGAGTTGTTTAAGCTTCTTGAAAATGCAGGTATTCCAACCCACTTTGTTGATCGCCCAGATGACAACCATATGGTGGTTAAAAAAGTTGATATCATTCTTATTGAAGTAGTTGTACGTAACATTGCTACAGGAAGTCTCTCTAAACGTCTTGGAATTGAAGATGGGACAAAACTTCCTTTCACTCTTGTAGAGTTTTATTATAAGCGTGATGACTTGGGTGATCCTATCATCAATGATGAACACTGTTTAATTCTTGATCTTATAAAAAGTGAATCAGACCTTGAAGAATTAAAACGTCTTGGTCGTGAAATAAATACAATTCTTAAAGCATTCTTTGCCAAAAAAGGTCTAAATCTTGTTGATTTTAAAGTTGAGTTTGGTTATGACTCTGAAGGCAATATTCTACTTGCAGATGAGATCAGTCCTGATAGTTGCCGATTTTGGGATATGGAAACCAATGAGAAACTTGACAAAGACCGCTTCCGCCAAGGACTTGGAAATGTTAAAGTTGCTTATGAAGAGGTCCTTAAACGTATACTTGGAGAAGATAAATGAAAGCTATTGTAAACGTATATCTTAAAGAAGGTGTTTTAGATCCTCAAGGTAAAGCTGTCCATCATGCGTTGGGTGCTCTTGGATTTGAAAATGTTTCAAATGTTCGTGTAGGTAAGCAAATCGTTTTAGACCTTCAAAGTTCTTCTGAAGAAGAAGCTAAACAAGAGGTTGAAAAGATGTGCGAAACTCTTTTGGCGAATACCGTCATTGAAGATTACAATATCGAGATTGTCCAATGAATGTAACTGTTTTACAGTTTCCTGGTACCAACTGCGAGTTTGATACAAAGTATGCTTTTGAGCGTCTTGGACAAAATGTATCTATTGTATGGCACGAAGAGGAACAAATTCCTGCAAATAGTGATCTAGTTGTAGTTCCAGGTGGATTTAGTTATGGAGATTATCTTAGAAGTGGTGCTATTGCTCGTTTTAGTCCAGTAATGAAAGCGGTAAAGGCGTATGCTGATAGAGGTGGTTATGTTTTAGGAATCTGTAATGGATTTCAAATTTTGCTTGAAACCCATCTGCTTCCAGGTGCTATGAAAAGAAATGAAAATTTGCACTTCATCTCTAAACACCAGTACCTTAAAGTAGAAAACAATGATAACCACTTCTTACGTAAATGTGAAGTTGGAGAGAGGCTAAATATTCCTATTGCACATGCTGAAGGAAACTATTTCATTGAAGAAGATGGTCTTAAAATGCTTTATGACAATGGTCAAGTTCTATTGACATATTGCGATAAAGATGGAAATCCTGATAATCCAAACGGTTCTGTAGACAATATTGCTGGAATTTGCAATAAAGAAAAAAATGTGTTTGGTTTGATGCCTCACCCTGAACGTGCAATGGAAAGCATATTGGGTTCAGATGATGGTGTAAAAATGCTTGAAGGGTTTTTGACTTAAAGTGATACGATATCTACTTTTTTTAACTCTTATGCTCGGTATCTCTTTTGCTACCGAGCCATCTGTCTATTCTGCTTATTTAGATTCTGAATTTAGTGAAGAAAATATAACTACACAAAATAATGAAGAGATTAATGTAAGCACTTCCATCAAAGAACCAGACGAGCAGTTAATTTACCTTAATATTGAAAATATGCCTGAAAAGATTTATGTTGGTCAAGTTTTTACATTAACTCTTAAAGTTACATCACTGGAAAAAAATCAGCCATATACTATAGATTTGGAAAATGAATACAATTTAACCATTATGCAAGAACCAAACGAAATAGCTCCCAAAGCAATCAACTATTTAACATATGTTTTCAAAGCTACCTCAAGTCAAGCAAAACTTCCTGATTTTGTTGTATATTATGATAATATGCCAGAAAAAGAGTATCGTCTTAATGGTTCTTATCTAAAAACTGTTTCACTAAATCCACCAAAAGATTTTTCTGGTGTTCTTGCAAAAAATATGCAGCTTGTTAACTATCAGGCATCTACATATACAGAAGATACAAATTTACTGGCACTGCAACTAAATATTTCATATGGAAATTATGATGATTTTCATCTGCCAAACTCTAACAATCAAGGTATAGATACATATAGTGGAGATTTAAACAGTACAACATTGCTATATTTTGCAGTCTATCCATTAAATGTAGAAAAAGTTGAATTTACTTACTTTAATTTGTCTAAAAACAGATATGAGAAATTCAATATACCTATCATAGTAAAGCGCAGCAGTGTAAGCACACAAAGTAATCTTGATCCGCAGGCAAGCGAGTTTACAAAATTTAAAATTATTGCAACTATTGTTTTAATTACTGTATGGTTGATATTATGGCTAATGCATAGAGGATGGATGTATCCTATACTTATTATTCTTGCTGTAGCTTATCTATTAACATATTTAATTCCATTAAAAACTATCTGCATAAAACCTGGGAGTACTCTGTATCTTCTTCCTACTAAACAAAGTACACCTGTAATGAATATCTACGAAGAAGTAGAAGCAAAAGAGATGAACCGTTATGGTGATTATGTAAAAATTCAATTGCAAAACAATACTATAGGATGGATAAAAAATGAATCTATTTGCACGCATTAGATTTTACTATTCGGCTTTTATTATCTCACTTATCGTAAGTATAATGATACCTTTGCTTTACTTCTTTCCTAAAAAGAAGAGCAAGATTTTGCATTATGGTAATAAAGCAATGTTAGCCTTGCTATTTGCAAAAGTAACTACTGTTGGTAAGCCCGATGATAGAGCACAGTTATATCTAATAAACCATCAAGGAATTGTAGATATCATTACACTTGAAGCTCTTCTAAATAAAAATCTTAACTGGGTTGCAAAAAAAGAGCTTTTTGAAGTACCTTGGTTTGGTCTTTTACTTAAAAATGGTGAGATGATATCGGTTGATCGTGAAGATAGACGCGGATTGATAAAACTTTTAAAAGATGTAAAATACTCTGTTGAAGAGCTTCATAGACCTGTTGCAATTTTTCCAGAAGGAACACGTGCAAAAAATCAAAAAATGCTACCATTTAAACCAGGTGCCAAATTTATTGCCGAAAAGTATTGTATGATTGTACAACCGGTAGTCATTGTTGGTAGTAAAAGCGTTGTAAATGAGCACGAAAAAACTTCAGAAGGTGGAAATCTAAAAGTTATTTACTTACCTTCTATTGATGTACCCAATGCTTCTAAAGACTGGTACGATCAACTTCGTACAGATATGCAAAAGATAATAGATCAAGAGTTGGAGCAGTATGAAAATAAACGATAATATGGATGGGCGTATCCGAAAAAATATAAAAAGCGGCTTGAGTGTGGCGATTGTTTTAAAAGAAGACCAATCAACAGGTAGATTAACAGATGGCATTGTAAGAGATATTTTAACTAAATCTTTAAAACATCCTCATGGTATAAAAGTGCGTCTAATGAGTGGAGAAGTTGGACGTGTAAAAGAGATTTATTAACGAAGTTCAATAATTTTATCACTACACCATTTTGCTAAATCTCTATCGTGTGTTATCATTAAAATTCCTACTGAATCAAGAGTTTTTAGAAGTAGCTTCATTACATCTAGTTGAATCAGATTATCTAGAGCTGATGTGGGTTCGTCAGCAAGAAGCAGTTTAGGTTTCATAAGCAGTGCACGCAAAATGGATGCTCTTTGCAACTGTCCACCGGAGAGTTCATGTGCTCTTTTTTTTAGCAGTTCTCGTTCAAACCCCATTTGATCACATAGTGCATCAATTCCTTCCAAAGAGGCAACATCAGAAATTTGGTTTTCTATCGTATAGCTTGGATGAAAGGAGCTGTAAGGGTCTTGAAATACTTGTGAAAAAGGGGCTTTTTCTATTTGCCCAGACATAGGTCGGAGGTTGCCGGCAATAAGTTCAAACAGTGTACTTTTTCCACTGCCGCTTGGACCAAGAATTGTGACAATTTCACCCGCATGGAGCTTTAAAGAGAAGTCTTTATATAACAACTTCTCTTTAGTGTATCCAAATGTCAGATTTTCAATCTTTAGTACAACCTCCTGAGGCTTCATTTAACGAATCTGCCCTTCTCCGTAAATCTTATATTTGTAAGTTGTCAAATCGTTAATCCCCATAGGACCTCGTGCATGTAGTTTGTTTGTACTAATTCCTACTTCTGCACCAAAACCAAATGCTCCACCATCGGTAAATCTGGTTGATGCATTTACATATACACATGCTGCATCAACTTCATTTAAAAACTTCTCAGCAGCACGATGGTTATTGGTCAAAATTGCTTCAGAATGACCTGAACCAAATGTGCGAATGTGCTCAATTGCCTCTTCGATTCCTTTTACAACTTTAATAGATAAGATATTTGCAAGATATTCTGTATGATAATCCTCTTGGGTGGCAGCCTCTATGTCAATAATCTTACGTGTAGCTTCATCGCCAAGCAGTTTTGTAGATTCTGCATCAAATGCAATTTTGAGCTTTGGTAAAATCTCACCAGCAATATCTTCATCAACAATCAAGGTCTCCATAGCATTACAAACGCCTGGACGCTGACATTTTGCATTTACTGCAATTTTGATTGCCTCATCTATATCAGCATCTTTATGAATGTAAGTATGGCAAAGCCCTTTATCGTGTTTAACAACAGGAACTGTCGCATTATCATTTACAAAACGGATCAATGCTTCTCCGCCACGTGGAATGATAAGATCAACATACTTATCCATTTTAATTAGCTTTGCAACACCTTCACGACTGCTATCAGGTAGTAAACTTACAAGTGCTTTAGGTAATCCTTCACCCTCTAAAGTATCTTGAATGATTTTTGCAATAGCATCATTGCTCTGTTTTGCTTCTTTCCCACCTTTTAGAATTGCAACATTTCCACTTTTAAAACATAAAGCAGCTGCATCACTGGTTACATTAGGACGAGATTCATAAATTATGCCAATTACACCTATAGGAATAGAGACTTTTTCTATGCGCAAGCCATTATCTGTAACCCATCCATCCAAAATACGCCCAACAGGCTCTTTAAGTGCTGCAATCTCACGTACAGCCTGCGCCATTGCTTCTATTCTGTTCGCATCCAAATAGAGTCTATCCATAAGAGCTGAAGAGAGATTGTTTCGTTTGCCCTCTTCCATATCATATTTATTGTGTTCAATAATTAATGCACTGTTAGCAACCAAAGCATCAGCTATTTTATTTAAAACACGATTTTTAACCTCTCCACTTAGTGTGGCAAGAACAGAAGCGGCATTCTTAGCTTCTTGTAAGTAATTCTCCATTATCTCCTCCTATTGTTTAAAAGATCTTTTAAGCTCTCCATTGGATCTTTTCCTTCTAATATTTCATAAACTTCATTAGCTATTGGTAAGTAAATATCATTAGTCTTCGAAATTGTATATAAAGCTTTTGCTGTGCCAACGCCTTCAGCCACTTCTCCTAGTTCTTTAAGAATTTCATCAAGAGTTTTACCCTCTGCAAGTCCTAAGCCTACTCGAAAATTTCTAGAAAGTTTACTGCTTGCAGTTAAAAAAAGATCTCCTGCCCCACTTAGTGATAAAAAAGTCTCCTCTTTTGCTCCAAACTCACGACCTAAACGCGCCATCTCTACAAGCCCTCTTGAAATCAAGCTAGCACGTGCATTTTCACCAAGTTTCAACCCTTCACAGATCCCACCTGCAATGGCAATAACATTCTTATATGCACCACCTATCTCTGCACCTATTACATCTGTACTTACATAAGTTTTTATAAAATCAGGAAAAACCTCACTCCAACCTGTAGCAACCATACGATTATGACTGTTTAACACAAGTGCAGTTGGAAGCCCTAAAAGTACCTCTTTAGCAAAAGATGGTCCACTTAGGTAAGTTAAATTGCTCTTTGGAACAAACTCTTCATAAATCTCATTTAAAAAGGCACCAGTACTAGCCTCTATTCCTTTAGATGCAACAAGAATATTGTGATTTTTAAAACCATAGTGTTTATGCAACCACTCTCGTACAGCTTGAGCAGGAATGGTCATAACAATATTTTCATATTCCAGTGCTTCATCAAGTGATACAAATCCTTCAATATCACGCTTTGTTCTTGAAGTTATTACTACATTACACTTATGACGAAAAGCAGAAGCTAATGCTTGTCCCCATTTGCCTGCACCAATCACTGCTATTTTATTCATCTATTTGCCCCATTAAAAGAGTATAGAAATCTTCTAAAGCCTGACTCTCTCCTAATAATACTAAAATATCCCCTTCATCAAATTTATGATTTATTCCCCTTGAAACAAATGTAAAATCATCACCAAGCTCTTTGTCAGTAATACCTATTAAAATTAATCCAAACTCTCTAAAATCAATATCACTAACATATTTGTCTTCAAGAAAGCTCTTTGGAGGAATTTCTATCTCTTCAATTCTTATCTCATTATCAATATATATGATTTCATCAAGGACTTTTGTGACAGCTGGACGAGTAATAATGTCTACTATTCTATTAGCACTAGATTCATATAGATCAATTACTTTATCTGCACCAATAAATTTAAGTTTTCTAGTACTCTCTGAAGATGTAGATACAGATATAATAGTAGAGTTGCTTGAAATGGTTTTAAGAGAAAGCACTAAAAATATATTAAGAGACATCTCATCCATAGCACAAAAGAGTATTTTATTATCAAGTCCTAACTCTTCCAACTTTGAATCATCTACTAAATCAATATAGAAAGCAGAGTCAATACCATACTCTTTTGCATCATTAATTATATCTTCTCTATTGTCTGCAACAGTTATTTTACTAAAATTTGATGTGAGCATTTCATAAATTCTATGCCCAAGTTTTCCAAATCCAAAAAGAATTATTTCACGAGACTCTTGTTTTGAACCGTACACTTTTTTCTAACCTTCCTTTAAAGTCAGCAATACTAACACTATAACCCATTATTACAAGAATATCACCTACTTTTAATTCTGTATTTTCTGAAGGATTAAATATTATATAGTGACTACTTTTATCATTGCTTCGTAAGCTTTTTAATACAGCCAAAAGAACTAATCTGTTAGCAGAAAAATCAAAATCTCCAACAGTAGAACCATCTAAAAACGATCCAAGTTTAATCTCTATTTCATCAATTCTAGCAGTTCTTTTTTGAGTTAAAATAGCTTGTAAAGCTTCAAATGCAACAGGTTGACCTATATAAACAGCACCAAGCAGTCCTGCAATCTCTTCAGGCATAATTAGATGATTTGCACCAGCAAGTTTTAATTTCTTTGCAACACTTTTGTCACTGCAACGAGCTATTATTTCAACATCTTTACATAGACTTCTTGCATTAATAGTTATAAATACATTAATTATATCATCATGTGTAACACATATTACAGACTTTACATTTTGACAAAGTTTAAGTTTCAAAAATGTATCACTTTTTGTTGCATCAGCTTTTAAAACATGAAATCCATCAAGTTCTGCTTTTTCGACTTTTGCTGGGTCTGTCTCTATAACAAGAAAAGATTCACCAGCTTCTTGGAGCTTTTTTGAAACAAGCTGTCCTATCTTGCCATAACCACATACTAGATTCAGATCTTTTTTCTTCATGATCTGATTCATAACTCTTGTCTCTTTAATTTCAGGCAGTTTTTCATTGAAAGCTGAAACAATAATAGAAGTTAAAAAAGATATTGCACCTATACCTGTAAGAATGATCAGCATTGAAACTGCACGACCCTCTGTTGTTACAGGAGTAATATCGCCATAACCGACTGTAGTAATAGTTACTAAAGCCCAATAAACAGCATCAAAAAGACCATTAATATTTGGATTTGTTCCATTCCCTTCAAATACATAAATCATTACTGATGCAATAAGAGTAAAGAAAGAGAGAAGAGTTACAAGGGTATATAGCTCTATTTTTTTACTTTTTAATATTTCAAAAAATTGAAGAAGACTCTTACTGTAACGTAACATTTTAAAAGCTCTAAATAGAACAAATACCCTAAGGACTCTTATTTCACGATAACTAGGTAAAATTGCTATTAAATCTATGATTGCAGGAACAGAAGTCATATATGACCACTTATTAGAGGCAATATCTTTAAATACCTTAGTTAGTTTAAATGGCTTTTCAAAAAATTGAGACTCTTCATACTCTGTAATAATAACTTTATGTATATCATCATGTACCCATAAACGTAAAAGATACTCTACTATGAAAATTGATGTAACAATATAAAGATCATAATAATCAAGCCAATCAGCTACATGCTCCCTAACATCAATTACTAATATTGAAACACTTGATAGTATTATCAATACCATAAAAATATCAAAATATTTTTTATATGGATAGTCATCATTATTTAGAAGATCGTTGAAGAATTTTTTAATTTTTTGATATCTGTGTGCACTCTCTAGAAAATAAGAGAATGCAACCAGATATTTGATCACTATATGTTTCAAGAGTTAAGACGCTCTTTTAGTAGTTGATTAACTTTACCTGGGTTAGCAGAACCTTTCGAAGCTTTCATTACTTGTCCAACAAAAAAGCCAAAAAGCTTCTCTTTACCACCTTTATACTCTTCTACTTTGTCTTGATTATTGGCTAAAACTTCATCTATTAAAGCCAAAATTGCACCATCATCGCTAACTTGTTTTAAACCAAGTTTTTCTATGACTTCATCAACATCTGCACCTTGGTTTTCAAAGAGATAGTCAAGAACATCTTTACCGGCTTTACCGCTAATAGTGCTCTCTTCTATTCTTTTTACAATCAATGCAAGTTGCTTGGCACTAACAGGAGATGTTTCAACTGTCATACCACCTTTTAGTCTTCCTTGAAGCTCGATTGTAAGCCACTTTGCTGCCTCTTTAGGGTTTGCACCCTCTTCTATCATCTCTTCATAAAAACGTGCCATCTCAACTTCAGATGTTATGACAACGGCATCATATTCACGAATACCAAAATCTTTAACATACCTTGCTCTTTTAGCATCAGGCATTTCTGGTATATTTTTAGCCTCTTCGATCATCTCATCATCAAGAATTACTGGAAGAAGATCAGGCTCTGGGAAATAACGATAATCAGCACTATCCTCTTTACCTCTCATAGAGCGGGTTTCACCTTTTACTGTATCAAATAGACGAGTTTCCTGCCATACCTCTTCATTATAAACGCCATCTTCCCAAGCCTCTATCTGACGCTGTACTTCATAATCAATAGCTTGATGAATAAAGCGGAAACTGTTCATATTTTTAATCTCTACACGAGTATAAAGTTTATCATCCCCTTTTGGTCGAATAGAGACATTAACATCACATCTAAAAGAGCCTTCTTGCATATTTGCATCACTGATGCCAAGGTATCTTACGATAGAGTGAAGTTTTTTAAGATAACGTACTGCTTCATCAGCACTTCTCATATCAGGTTCGCTGACAATTTCAAGCAGAGGGGTTCCTGCACGATTTAAGTCAACTAAAGAGTGATCACCTTCATGAGAGTTTTTACCCGCATCTTCTTCAAGATGGGCTCGTGTAATTCCAATACGTTTTTGACTTCCATCATCAAAATCGATCATTAAATGACCATTCTCTACAATAGGTATCTCAAACTGGCTGATTTGATACCCTTTTGGAAGATCTGGATAGAAATAGTTTTTACGGTTGAAAACAGACTTTTTATGAACTGTAGCTTCAATAGCATTACCAAACATCATAGCTTTTTTTACAGCTTCTTTATTTAAAACTGGCAATGCTCCTGGAAGACCTAAACATACAGGACAAGTATGACTATTTTGATGATCGGCAAAACTGGTAGCACAGTTACAGAAGATTTTTGTTTTTGTATTTAGCTGAACGTGGACTTCAAGGCCAATAATGACTTCAAACATATCTGAAAAATCCTTAAGTATTTATTTTAAAAAAAAGCGTATCGACGCAAAACCGTCAGCTCCCGCATCTTTAACGGCATCTATATGAGACTCAGTAACAATACCGCCTAATGCGAAAAGTTTGATTGCTATTTTACCTTTAATTTCTTTCAACTTCTCTAAACCTTTAGGCTCTCCTTTACCAGGAGTTTCAAATATAGGACTATATGTAATGGCATCAGCCCCCTCATTCTCTGCAAAAGTTGCCTCTTCTAAAGAGTGCGTACTTGCTATAACCCAAAGCCCTTTTGATTTAGCATCACTTATTTTGTCCAAAGATGAAGATGGCAGGTGAACACCAAATGCACCTAAGTTTGCAGCCAATTGATAATCAGTGTGCAGTAAAAACTTTGTTAAAGTGTATTTTGACTGGATTGAAAGAAAACTTTTAGCCAACTCTTCATATTTATCTGTTTTTTTATCTCGAAGAGAGACCATATCAACTCTTTTTTGTACTAAAACTTTTTTAAGAGTTTGCAGTAGAGTATTTGGATTAGAAGTATAATATTTTGGATCAGTTATCGCGTAATGAAGCATTGTTTGATGATTCCATCAACTCTTTAATAGCTAAAAGTATATCAGTTTGTCGTTTTAATTCCCTATGTTTTTCATACTGTAAGGATGCCAATTCAAGTATTACTACAAAAAAAAGACCAAGAAGAGAGCCAACTATACCAGCCATTAATGCAATTATAATTCCAAAAGGAAGAAAAGACCAGAAAAGCAGACCTGCACCTAAAAAAACGAGAGCCCAAGAGGCTCCCAAAAGAAAACTGATAATTGATTCAGTAAATGAGTGCTTCAAGAGAGCTCCACTATTAGTGAGACTCTTCTTCTAACAATACTGCACCCGCCAAGTAGACGTATGTAAGAATCATAAAGATAAATGTTTGCAAAATAGCAGAAAACGCCAAAAGTACAAATGCTGGAAGAGGCACGAACCAAGGTGCTAGCATCAATAGAACCCATAAGAAAAGGTCATCTCCCTTGATGTTACCAAAAAGACGGAAAGAGAGAGAAATAATACGAGAGATATGAGATACAATCTCAATTGGGAACATTAGAGGTGCCAACCATTTAACGGGTCCAGCAAAGTGCGCAAAGTAGTGTACTACACCATTTTTTCTTATCCCTTCGAAGTTATAGTATACAAATACTATAAGAGCAAGAGTAAGAGTCATGTTGATGTTACCAGTTGGTGACTCGAAACCAGGAATAATTCCTAAAACGTTTCCAATAAATACAAATATTCCGATTGTAGCTACTAACGGAAGATATCTTTTAGCATTTGTTTCACCGATAACATCACGTCCCATAGCAACAATGCCTTGCAAATATGCTTCCATAATGTTTTGTGTTCCTATAGGAACCATTCTTAAAGATTTTGTAGCCATTTTTGCAAGAGCTAGTGCAATAATAGCAGAGAGAAGAACATGCGTTACAAATACGAATGCATGTGAATGGTTAATAGCTCCAAAAAAGGTAAATACACCTTCCATCCGACTTCCTTTATCATAAATTTGTGCGATTTTAGCATAAACTCCATTAATCAGGCTTTAATAACTCAACTTTTTCTTGCCCTATTCTGTAAAGTGCAAAATCATATTTTACAGGGTCTTCAGCTGAAAACTCTTTTAGTTTCTCTGTCAACTCTACAGCAGCTTTCCAATCATAAGTTTTTCGTTTTAAAAGTCCTAATTTACGACTTACATTAAATGTATGAGTATCTAGAGGAATAATCAAATCAGCAGAAGATACTTCACTCCATAATCCAAGGTCAAGTGCATCTTTTCTAACCATCCAGCGTAAAAACATCATCCACCGTTTATATGGACTTGAAGGCTTGCCATTTTTAGGTAGTGTTCCTATTAAAAACCTATAACCTTTGCTGTCATAACTATTTAACTCTCTTATCTTTTTGATTATTTCAAATACTCCATCTATTACTGACTTTTCTTTTAAGTAGCCTTGCAAAAAAGTATATTTAAGTTCACCTTTTTCCATTTGGCTCAATGTCAGAAAAATTTGAGCAACATCCTCTTTTGATTGAAATCTATAATAGTACTCTGATGCATTTTTTCGTATATTTTCTTCATTTGAGTTTAATAGTGAAAAATCAAGTTTTTTTAAAAACTTAACAATAGCATTTGCATTTCCGTATGCAAAAAGAGCGCAAAGCAGTATGGCACGCTCATCATCTAAATCTTTTGCAACCTGTAAAGGATCTGCCCCTCCTAATATAAGCTCAGCCTCATCATTTCGTTTCTTAGCCTCATTTTCTAATAACTTAAATAAATCTTCCATATTTAAATCCTACCCCCTAGCTCTTAACTCAAAAATTACGCAAGCTGATAAAATCGTTTGCGTTCACTAGAACCACCTATTTTCATCTGCTTTCTATACTTTGTAATTGTACGGCGAACCATTTTTACCCCAAATTTCGCCTCAATCATATCTAAAAGTTTTTGATCACTTAGCGGTTTATTTTTATCCTCTGAAGCAATTGCATCTGCTATAAACTTCTTAATAACAGCATTGCTGACTTCTTCATCTATTCCTGTAGTAAAAAAAGTTTTCATAGGAAAAATACCACGTTCGCAAGCCAAATATTTGTTTGCTATTGCCCTAGAAATTGTAGATGGATTATGATCAAACTCTTGGGCTATATCTTTAAGTTTCATCGGCTTAATATCTCCACCTTGAAAAAAATCATACTGAAACTCAACTATCATTAAACCTATTTTATATAGTGTTGCTTTGCGCATTTGCAAAGCATCTATCAAGTCTCTTGCCTCTTTAATCTTTTTTTTGACAAACTCATGGTCTAAAGAGCAATCTTCAATAATAATATCAGGATAGAAGAGATCATTCATCTGCACTTCTATACCATTAGATTTTTCTACTATTATTAAATCTGGAATAACTGGAGGTGAATCCTCCATATTATCTAATGCCGGTGGATTTTTAAAACTGCGTATTACTTTAAGAGCCTCTTCATAATTTGATGAATTTTTAAACTTTGATAAATTTTGTAAATCTTGCAGCATATCTGATACAAGTGAGTATATAGGCTCTTCAACACCACTTTGTCTAAGTTGAAACAGCATAGCTTCAGTAGCATTAACTGACCCAACACCAGGTGGATCAAGATAGGAAAATCGTTGCCGTATACTCTCAACCTGATAAGGCTCTGCTTTTACCTTTTTAGCAATCTCATTTATATCACCGGTAAAATACCCTTCATCTGAAATCTCTTCAATAATCGCATAAGCAATATCAATACTTTTTGGTGTAGGAAAAAGTGGAGCATTTATCTGTTCATTTAATTTTTCATACAAAGATAAATTTTGGATTGTTTTAGCTTCTATTGCTTCTGTAGTGCTTGAATTATCACTTTGATACAATACTTTATGAGTAAATTTAGCAGAAAACTGCTCTTCAAATCCAGATTGAACCTGCATATATGGATTTTCACTCTCATATTTTTGCAGCAGCTCTTCTAGTTCCTCTAGACTAGACTGCAAAATTGGAAGCCAGCTTCTCAGAGTACCTGATAGTCTATTTTTTAACTGTGTACTCTGTGAGCGTCGAAGTTTCATAGTGTAAAATGCTCTCCTAAATAGTGTTTAATGACATCAGGATTGCTTGCAATCTCTTCTGCACTTCCCTCGGCCATCAATTCTCCACTACGCATAACATAGGCTCTATGGCATATACCAAGTGTTTCACGTACATTATGGTCTGTAATTAAAACCCCTATCTCTAAATCAAGCAACTGTTTAATAACATTTTGGATATCAATCACAGCTATTGGATCAACTCCGGCAAATGGTTCATCAAGAAGAAGAAACTTTGGTTTATGCACCAACGCGCGTGCAATCTCAGCACGCCTTCTCTCTCCACCGCTTAAACGAATCCCTTTTCTATTTCTAATAGGTTCAATGTTAAATAGCTCTAAAAGATTTTCTATCCTCTTTGTAGAACTTTTTGTATCTAGCTTAGCAGCTTCTGCAGCGATCCAAAGATTCTCTTCAACAGTTAAATCTTTAAAAATACTCGATTCTTGGGGCAAATAACCTATACCAAGTCTTGATCTTGTATGCAAAGGATCTTTTGTAACATCCATATCATCAATGAATACTCTTCCTCCACTTACACCAATAAGTCCGCAAATCATATAAAATGTTGTAGTCTTTCCTGCACCATTTGGGCCAAGAAGTCCAACAACCTCTTTTGTGTTCAGCTCTATTGAAACATCTCTGACTATTACACTCTTTTTTATCGTTTTACTAAGGTTTTGGGCTCTTAAACTATGCATCCGTTATAATCCTATACTTTCGTGCATTATCAATTGGAGTTATCTCTATTATGGCAACTTCAAAACCAAGGCTTTTTAAAAGTTCATACAATTCATCATCTCCCCACTCTATTAAGTGCCATCCACTATTTTCCAACTCATCCAATAGACCAATTTGCATAAACTTCTCATTTGGACACTGGTAAAGATCATAATGATAAAGCGAATCACCATAAATTTGCTGTATGGAAAAAGTTGGAGAAGTAACTGTTTGACTATTGCCTTTTGCATCCGCCAAAGCTTTAACTAATGTAGTCTTTCCAGCGGCAAGATTACCGCGCAAAAAGATGACAGTATCCTGTGGTAAAATGCTGACAATCTCTTTTGCCAACTCCGGTAACTGCTCTAATGTTGCTACCTTCTCTTTTATCATAGTGAATTACTAACCTTAACAATCTTTTTAAGAGCCTCTTTTGCATGTCCTGAATCTATTGTCTCTTTTGCAATTTGAAGACCATCTTGAAAATCACGTGCCTGTCCATCTACAATAAGAGCAGCAGCGGCATTGATTAGAACAATATCACGCTTAGCGCCCTCAATCTCTCCTTCCAAAATTCCCTTGGTAATAGTTGCATTTAAAGCTGCATCGCCACCTTTAATCTCTTCAAGAGTGCTTTTCTTGATTCCAAATTCCATTGGGTCTATAGTCAAACTACTTAGTTCTCCATCTTTAAGAGAGACTGCTTCACTTACATCTGATAGTGATATTTCATCCAATCCATCTCTACTGCTAACAACCATAGCACTTGTAGTACCCAATCTTTTTAAAGCCTCTGCCACTCTCTTTACAAATGATGTATCAAATACACCTATTAACTGTTTTCTTACATCTGCAGGATTGCTTAAAGGTCCCAAAATATTAAAGATTGTTCGATGCTCAATAGATTTTCTAATTGGCATAATAAACTTCATAGCCGGATGGTGATGAATAGCAAAAATAAATGTAAAACCTGTCTCTTCAAGCATTTTTACCTGCTGCCCGGGTGAAAGGTCTAAACGTACTCCAAGATGCTCAAGCATATCTGCGCTTCCTGATCTGCTTGTAATAGATCTATTGCCGTGCTTTGCAACATAACAACCAGCTCCTGCTAACAAAAGAGAGACTGTAGAAGATATATTGAAACTTCCGCTTTTATCGCCTCCGGTACCGCAGTTATCTATGAGTTTTTGTCGAAGGTCATCGCTTACTGGCAACTTTACAGAGTGAGCTCGCATAACTTCAGCTGCAGCAGCAATCTCATCTGCATTTTCGCCACGTTTTGCCATATCTATTAGCAGATTTCGAGCCTCTTCCTCATCCATATATCCTGAAAATAGCTGTTCAAATTTTGATTTTGCTTCATCATATGTCACGACTGTAACTCCTGTACATACTCATCTTTTGCGCTTTTAGGAATAGTTTTAGTAGTTGGAATTTTAAGCACTTTATACTGCTTGGCACCTTTTAAGTATCGTATCTCTATAGTATCGCCAACCTTAACATCTTTACTTGGCTTTGCTTGAACACCATTGATGAATACGACACCGCTTTTTACCATATCTTGTGCTATTGTTCTGCGTTTAACAAGATTTACACTGCTTAAATACTTATCTACTCTCAAAGATACTCCATATGCATATAGTTTGTTAATTCTATCGCCTAATTGGTTAAACCCCAATTAGAAGGTACTCTATCTTTAATTAAAGGATACATTTAAACATAGCCCGCTAAAATAGTTACTATGAATGATAAAAGATATTTTTATTTGGATATTTCCAAAAAACCGGCTCTATTGTACTTTAAAGGAAGATGGGAGATAGATAATCTTTCCTCAATAGAAAAATCATTTAAAGATTTACTACCAACAATTTTAAATCAAAAAAAGCTTGTTATAGATCTTTCTGAAATATCTTCAATAGATACAGGCAGTATGATATTTTTTATTACTATACGCAAAGAGTTAAAAGAGAAAATCAATATCAAAACAGTTAATGCATCAAAATCATTTTGTCAAATGTTTCGTCTTGTTAAAGGATTTGAGCCAAGAGATAAAGAAGAGAAAGTAAAAACAGATCCGTTACTTACTTTTCTAAATTATATAGGAAAAAAAAGTTTTTCTGTTTTACAAGACTTTTTACAATTTGTAGACTTTTTAGGACACACTGCTATAGCAATGTGGCAAATTCTTCTTCACCCTTCCAAATTTCGTATAAAAGAGACAGTAGGAAATATCTATACCGCAGGTACCACAGCTTTACCAATTGTAGCTTTAAGTGCTTTTCTTGTAGGAATAGTTATAGCTTTTCAAAGTGCAGTTCAACTACAAAAATATGGTGGAGATATATTTATAGTAGATATGATAGGCATATCTATTCCAAGAGAGCTAGCACCACTGATAACGGCAATAATTGTAGCAGGCAGAAGCGGATCATCATATACTGCACAAATTGGTGTAATGAAGATAACGGAAGAGATAGATGCTATGAAGATTATGGGATTTGATATATACAGATTTTTGGTTATTCCACGCATAGCAGCTATGATCATTGCTTTACCTCTACTCATCTTTTTTGCAGATATTATCGGAATTTACGGTGGTTTACTTGTTGCCAAATATCAGCTCGATATTACACCCGCACAATTTTTAGATAGACTCCACTCCAGTGTTGATGTCAGGCACTATCTTGTAGGTATATTAAAAGCTCCATTTTTTGCCTTTATCATAGCTGCTATAGGCTGTTTTAGAGGATTTCAGGTTTCAAAAAATACTGAAAGCATAGGCAAATATACAACAATCAGCGTCGTTAACTCTATTTTCCTTGTAATCGCTCTTGATGCTATCTTTTCTATCATCTTTACGGAGCTTGACATATGAGTCAAAAACCTATCATCTCAATGCGTCATATAGTAACACGCTTTGGCGATACGGTAATACACGATAATGTAAATTTAACTATATATGAAGGTGAGATTTATGCCATACTTGGAGGTAGCGGTTCTGGGAAAACTACACTTTTAAGAGAGATGAATATGCTTCTTCGTCCAAGTGCAGGAGAGATTGATGTTTTAGGGCATAATATTTTGCATATTTCACCTCAAACTGCACAATGGCTAAGAAGCCAATGGGGAGTTCTGTTTCAGTTTGGAGCACTATTTACTTCCCTGAGTGTTGCAGAGAATATAGCAATCTCTTTAAATGAATATACAAAACTTTCAAAAAAAATAGTTCAAAAAATCGTACAATCCAAGCTTGAAATGGTAGGATTAGAAGCAAAAGTGGCTGATCTTTACCCAAGCGAATTGAGTGGTGGTATGGTTAAACGGGTAGGACTTGCCCGTGCATTGGTAATGGATCCGCAGTTACTCTTTTTAGATGAACCTACATCAGGACTAGATCCTATAAGTGCTGAAGCATTTGATAATCTCATTACACAATTGCGCTCACTTTTAAAGCTCACTATCGTCATAGTTACTCACGATATAGACTCTATTTTCAATATTGTTGATAGGATGGCTGTTTTGGGAGACAAAAAAGTAGTTGCAGAGGGAACTTTGCCTCAAATTCTAAACAACAATCACCCTTTTATTCAGCACTTTTTTGGTGGAAATAGAGCTAAAGTACGCATTGAAGCAATGATGGAGCATAAAAAAGATGGAAAGTAGACCAAACTATAACATAGTAGGAGCTTTTGTTTTAATACTTGGCATAGGAGCTATATTTTTTGCCCTTTGGATGGGTAATATAAATACCCAGCAAGCATATAACTACTACTATACATATATGGAAGAGTCTGTTGCAGGTCTTCCACCAGATGGTACTGTCAAATATATGGGAGTTGATATAGGAAAAGTCAAAGAGATATATATTGATCAAGAAGATCAAACAAGAATTCGCTTAAAA
The DNA here is from genome assembly GCF_900115615.1 of Hydrogenimonas thermophila. Lineage (NCBI taxonomy): Bacteria > Pseudomonadati > Campylobacterota > Epsilonproteobacteria > Campylobacterales > Hydrogenimonadaceae > Hydrogenimonas > Hydrogenimonas thermophila. The sequence continues at coordinate 52,916 of NZ_FOXB01000012.1, forward strand.
CTTCAACTTCCAAAAGATTTTCGTGTAAGAGAAGGAATGTATACAACACTTAAATTTGCTGGCATTACAGGTATAACCTACATAGAAATAGTTGGTGGACAAAAAGATGCTCCTGTAATAAAAGCAAATGAAAAAGATATTCCAATAATTCCATCAAAACCTTCTGCTTTGGCACAAATAGGAACATCCATTACTGATGTGACAACAGGCTTTACTAAAGCAATAAGCCGTATAAACAGAGTGTTAAGTGATAAAAATATAGAACATATCAATAACACTTTAGAGCAGTTAGATAGCTCATCAAAAGCCTTGACAAAACTTCTAAGCAGTAAAAATTTAGAAAATATAGAGACAATTTTAAACAATCTAGCAAAGTTATCAAAAGAGAGTTCTAAACTGATAGAGACAATAGAGAGTATAAAGAGTACATCACAGATAATAGGATATGAAGGAAATAAAACTATGTACTCTATTAAAGAGAGTGCTGATGCATTTAAGATATTTAGCAATAAATTTAGAGAGAGAATAGAGGCAGGAGATTACGATATTCGCCAAATATTAAAACCGACTATAGAAGAATTAAATACCCTTTTGCAATCAACCCAAACACTAATTTATCAACTGCAAGAAGATGCCCAAATGTTAAAAGAGAGTCCAAGCAATCTACTATTTAAAGAGGCTGAACCTCTAATTGGCCCTGGAGAAGGAGATAAAAAATGAAAATAGTTTTTTTAATCATAGTTTTTTTATTAAGTATTGGCGGTTGTGCCGTAAAAAAAGTACCTCCTACACAATCATACATTATAGACCCACATACACCAAAAATAGAAAAATCTATAAAAAAACCTAAGTTTCATACTATAAAAGTTACAATAGCCAATATAGGACGCCTAAGCCAAACACATAATATCTACTATCGAAACAAAAATTTCATACTTCAACCATATGCATATGGAAAATGGTATGACTCTTTGGGAAATATGATCAAGGCAAAACTTATAGAAGCCTTACAGCAGACTAATATTGCTTCAAATGTTATAGGAAGCAGTGCAAATATAAAAAGTGAAATGATTTTAGAAATTTCTATTCTTGATTTTGTACAAGATTTTTCAAAAGGAGAACCATCTACAGTTCATATATCCTGGCTAGCAACACTTATACAAATTAAAGATGATCAAGTAGTAAAAAGCAAGCACTTTAAAACAACCATCAAATCCACTTCTGAAAATGCAAAAGGGGGAGTAGTAGCTTTTAATCAGGGGACAAATATCATTGTAAATGAAATAGCTAAATGGTTGTTAGATTGATATAAAAGGTGTATATCGTACTTAGATATACACCTAATTTTACACTATTATTTACAAGTTATTGTATTGTCTGCACATACATCTGGGCACTTTTCAGTAGCACAACCGTCAGTAGTAATGTCTATTGTTCTTATAGGAATAACTGGTTCTGGTTTAGGCTTTTTACAATTTTCAAATATTCTGCAATCATTAGAATGAAAAATCACTCTTGAAGTTGCTATAACTCTACCATTTTTATTATCAACTATTCTTGAGTTTATTAAAATACCTTCTGCTATTTTAGTATATGTCCCAACTAATACATATTTATTTTCAATTGGTGAATGTAGTTTTTTTACATTTCTTGATAGGAAGAATTCTCCATTTGCATTGATAGAGAGAGATTTTTGACCTCTAAAATCCATCACCTTAACACCTCTTTTAAACAACTCATTAAATAGGCTTTCTCCTAAAACTCTACCAAAATGTGTAGTTTTATTTAATTGGTGAAGATCTACAAATGATGTAATAGCAACAGAACCAACATTTTTAACTTTTAATGTATTTACCAACTGTTGTGCTATTTTGTCAGCAGTATCTTTTATTGTTGTCGAAGTAGCAACATTTACACTATAGTTTGATACATCTCTATAGGAAATTTTGTTAACTTCTTTAACTGGTTTTACAGTAGTTGTTTCACTTTTTTGGGCACATCCTTGAGCCAACAATAAAGCAAAAGTTAACGAAGATAATAGTCCTAATTGTTTCATCCTTGATCCTTTAGATAAATTTTTAATGAAATTTTATTATACTAGTAGCCCATTCCGATACTAAGGAATACTTTTTGCTATAAAGCCAAAAAAGTATATTTATATCGGGAGAAAAAATGGAGCCAGAATTATTGAAAATTTTAAAAGAGCATATATCAGAACAGGCAAGACCACAGGGGAGACAGTATAGTTTGCCGGTAATAATGTTTTTATCGATAATAGCTATATTAATGGGAGCAAAGAATCCAATAGAGGTATATAAATGGATGAAAGCAAACGCTAAAAGGAAGGAGATAAAAAAATTACTAGGAGTAGAGTTTATACGAATACCTGGGAGATCAAGATTATA
>NZ_FOXB01000013.1 GCF_900115615.1 Hydrogenimonas thermophila
TCATAGTTGACTCCTCGTTTTTGAGTCAACTAAAGCAAAAACCTTTCCAAAATTATACATTTAAGAATTATTTAAAATTTCATTGGATTTGGCTGGAAAAAAATTATTTTAGCTTCAACATTAATAGCATCATTAGCTTATGCTGGTGATAATGCTGTATTAAACAGTGCTTCACTAGGAATTCAAGCAGGTACAATGGGGGCTGGTTTAGATTACTCTAAAAAAATAGAAGCATTGGGTGATAAAACAGTTTTTAAAGTAGCAGTTGCAGGGTTTAATTATAGCACTGATTATGATGATACTAGTGTCCATTATGATGCAGATTTAAAACTTGCGAATATTGGTCTCTTGCTTGATTACCATCCATTCTCTGGAGGTTTCTATATAAGTGCAGGTGCATACTATAACGGAAACAGCATTGATTTTCAAGCAACACCTACAAATGGAACTTATGATATCAATGGCAACACATATGATGCCACTGAACTTGGATATCTTAAAGGTGAAACCAACTTTAATAAGTTTGCTCCATTTATTGGTATAGGTTATGATAACTCTATTTTTGGAAATGGAAATTTATTTTTAAGTTCAAAATTAGGTGCAATGTATCAAGGCTCTCCAAATATTGATCTGACTGGAGTTTGTGGACAGGCAATTGAAGGTACTGCTAAGTGTGTTCAACTTCAAAATGACATTGAGATAGAACAGCAATCTCTTAATGATGATGCAGATAGCTTCAAATGGTGGCCTGTAATTAGTGTAGGTGTTACATACAAGTTTTAAAATTTTACATTAAAATAACACTCCCTTTTCAGGGAGTATCTACAAAAAACAACTATATCTTTTATTGAATATTTATAGAGAATATAGGAAGTAACATAGCTGTTACAATAAACCCTATTACTCCCCCTACAAACAGCATTAATGCTGGTTCAAGAAGAGAAAGCAGTACATCTAATCTATCTTTATTCTCTTCAAAGTATAGCTCTGAAAGATTTTGCAATATTGGTGATACTTCACTTGTCTCTTCACCTATTGCTATAGCTTGCAAGAAAGATGGATCTACTTGAAACTCTTCAGACTTTAATGCAATAGATAACTTTTTCCCTTCTACTACTTTTTGAGCTGAATCAAGAAAAAGAGACTTTATGACACTGTTATTTAAAATTTGTGCTGAAAGGTTTATAGCTTGAACAAAAGGTACACCTGACTGCACCAAAACTGCAGCCATATATGAAAATTTTCCAAGCTCATTTTTTTCAATCATTGGACCAAAAAATGGTATAGAAAGTAAAACTCTATCAACCGCAGTACGAAATGCAGGTATTTTGGCTCTTGAAATATAAAATAGTATGATTGCAGATATTAATACTACAAGCATATGCACCCAATAATTTGAAAATATATTGCCCGCATTAATAACAAATTTTGTAATAGGAGGCAACTCCTGTCCCATTTGCGTAAATATGTTTGCAATTTTAGGAACAACATAAGAGATCATAAAAGCAACCATACCAATAGAAGCAATTAAAATAAATGCTGGGTAAGCGAATGCTCCTTGGATCTGTTTATTGATCCGCTCTCTCTCTTTTAAGAAAGTAGACATCTTTTGTAAAACACCAGCTAAAATTCCGCTCTCTTCAGATACTTTGATTGCTTGTTTGTAAAATGCCGGCAGAATTACTACAGACTGTTTTTCCATTGCACCATAGAGTGTTTTTCCCTCATCAATGGCAGTAATAAGCGTTTGAAGAAAAGTCTCTATCTTTTTGTGATGCTCATACTGGTTTTTAAGTAGACCAAGTGCTTTAACTAGTGGAATTCCAGCTTTAATAAAAATGGCAAGGTCTCTGCTTATAACTGCCAACTCTGAAGGTTTAATGCGATAAGCACGTTTTAAAGAGAGCTTAGGAAGTAAAGATTGTTCAGCTTTAATATCTGTATAGAAAATACCTTGAGATTTTAACCTTTGTTTAACCTCATCTATACTCTCTGCCTCTAATTGACCTTTACGCTTTTGACCCTTTTTATCTATGCCTCTGTATTGGTAAATCATTCGTAAGCTTTCAGTTTAATATCTATCACTCTGTCTCTTGCAGATTCTACATCATTAAACCTTACCGGATCTGCATAGGCAAACATAAGTAAAGCCCCTTTGCCATCATCTACAATAATCTCGTCACCAGCCCCATTTTTTCTAACTTTATATCGAAAATATACAGGTATTGGCTTTTGATCTTCATCTATAACCGGATCAAACTCTACCTCTTTTAGAGTTTCATCAGGCATTAATCTATAAACTATTGGCTTTTTCTTAAATAGTTGTAAACTCATTTTTGAAAGTTCATTGTCAAAATAGATTTTGCACTTTTTTGAGTTATCTTCTAAACACACTACTTCTGCTGATTTATAAAATCTGCTATCTCGCAAAATTTTTGGCAAATCAGAGAGTTTTATCTTTTTTTCTTCATTTTGAGAAAATTTAACAGCAACCAATGCATATATGAAGCCAATTATTACAATAACCAACATTAGTTCAAAGAGGGTGAATCCCCCTTTGAATCTATCTATTTGCATTCAGAGAGACGTATATCTTTATTCTCTTCACTGCCGCCCTCTTTACCATCGGCACCTAAAGAGATGAGTTCAGGCTTTCCATCCTCTTCAAGATAGACAAAAGGATGCCCCCAAGGATCTTTTGGCAAGTTATTATCTTCTAGATAACCAGATTTTGCATAGTTTGGCAGGTCGTCAGGAGATGGATTTTTTATAAGAGCTTCAAGTCCCTCTTCAGTTGTAGGGTATCTTCCATTATCTACTTTAAACATTTTTAGAGCTTGTGAAATATTTTTCATCTGAATACAGACTAGTTTCTGTTTTGCCTCTTCACTTTTTCCCGTTAAACTTGGCATAACAAGTGCTGCAAGCAACCCAAGAATAATAATAACTATCATCAATTCCATCAATGTAAATGCACCACGTTGTTTATAAACCCTACTCTTATTCATCATAAACTCAACCCCTTATATTGTATAAATATTGATGGCGCATTATAGCATATTAATAATGTATTAGTTTTTGAGTAAAACCTCTGCTATATTTGATTTAAGCTCTTCTGGAGTGCCTTGTATGTGAGGTGGGAACTGTGTACGATTAAAGGTTCTTTGACGTTTTGCCAGTTGTCGTGTGTGTATGCTGATCAACTCTTTAGCATCTTTTAATGAACACTTTCCATCAAAATAGTCCAAAATCTCTTTCACTCCTATAGCTTTCATAGGGTTATGGTTTCTGCCATATTTGTATTCAAGATTGGCAATTTCATCTACCAATCCCATTTCAAACATTTGATTAGTTCGTAACTCTATGCGTCTGTTTAAAACTTCTTTATCTATGCTTATCTCAAAAAGCTCAAGATCTTTTGCTACAGGTTTTGGAGGATTGTTTTTAAAGTATAAAGATGGAGCAGTACCTGTTTGGTAAAAAATTGTAAGAGCTTTCTCTATGCGGTACCTATCTGTGGGCATTAAATTTTTTGCATACACTTCATCAATTTTACTTAAAAAAGAGTAAGCCTTTTGCAGATCGCCCATCTCTTCTTCTACTTTTTTCTTTGTCTCTTCATCTATCTTTGGAAGTTCAGAAATTCCTTCTATAAGAGTTTTAAGATAAAAACCTGTTCCACCGACTATAATTAAATTTTTATTTTGCTCTTTGCAAAAGTCAACAGACTCTTTGTAGAGATCTATAAAGAGTGCTACATTAAATGGTGTATCTACATCTATTACATCAATCCCAAAGTGCAGTATGTCACCTCTTTCAGTTATAGTTGGTTTTGCAGAGGCTATGTCTATCTCTCTATAAAGAGCCAAAGAGTCCAGTGAGAGTATGACACAGTTATAATTTCTTGCCAACTCTAAAGATAGCGCGCTTTTACCTGATGCTGTCGGACCTAAAATAGCTATAGTTTTTATCTTATAACCTTTTATTTGGTGTTATTTACTGCCAATGTTTCAATGTTTGAGATTATATGATAAAATTCATTTAAAAAAAAAGGTGGGTTTTGAGATTAGTTAAATGGTATAAAGATTTTAACGAGCTTATTATGTTTCAACACTCTGTCTTTAGCTTGCCTTTTATTTTCATTGCAATGATAGTATCTGCTAATGGATGGTTTGGTTGGAAGCTTTTACTTCTTGGCGTTCTTGCAGCAGTCAGTGCAAGAAATTTTGCGATGCTTGTAAATCGTTACTTAGACAGAGATATTGATGCAAAGAATCCACGTACAAAAAATCGCCCTAATGTAGATGGTCGCTTTTCTGAAACTCAGCTACGTATTTTGATAATAGTAAATGCAATATTTTTTATTGCTGTGGCGTATGTTATAAATGATCTTGCCTTTTGGCTATCTTTCCCTATTTTACTTATTCTTGGCGGATACTCCTGGTTTAAACGTTTTTCTGAAATGGCACATTTGGTTTTGGGTCTCTCTCTTGGTTTGGCTCCTATCGCCGGTGCCATTGCTGTTGAAGGGACCATTCCTATGTGGTCTGTTATGCTTGCAGTAGGTGTAATGTTTTGGGTTGCAGGATTTGATCTGCTCTATTCACTGCAAGATATGGAGTTTGACAAAAAAGAGGGGCTCTACTCTATTCCTTCCCGTTATGGAAGTGATGCAACTATGTTTTTGGCAAAAATATTTCATACTATAGCAGTGCTTTTTTGGGCATTTTTTGTATCAACAGCAGAACTTGGATTTTTTGCTTGGTTGGCTGTTATTGCATCAGCAGGAATGCTTGCATATGAGCATCATATAGTTAACAAAGATTTTACAAAGATTGACAGAGCCTTTTTTACTGTAAACGGATATTTGGGATTTATTGTACTTGGGCTAATAATAGTTGACAGGATAGTGCAATGAATAGTGAAAAGATAAGATTGATTCCAGCTCCTTTAGAGATTTGTTATAACATTGCAGATAAAAATGCTGAAGCTTATGAGAGAGAGTATCAACTACTTAGTGAAACTGATGATGATCCAATAGGGCAATGGCTTAAAATTGCCAAAGCAAAGGGTGAAACAAAAGAGAGTGATCCTGTACTTCTTAATCTTTTAGTAGAGCTTCACCGTAAAGTCGATCAACTCACCCAGCTAGTAAAAAATGAAACCCCTGAACGCATTGAACTTCCTCACTCTACAGAGATAGAATCTATAGGATTTGAGCATTTTCAGCTTAAAGAGCCAAGATTTAAAGCGGGTGAGCAATATTATGGCAGGATTGAAATGCCTATTTTTCCTAAAAGAGATGTTCCTGTATGGTTTGTAGCTTTAGATGAGAAGATTGCACGAATAGAGAGAATTCATGACAGAGATGAAAAAGAGTGGAACAGTTATGTTGTTGCACGAGAACGGGTTATGATCAGGGAGATGAAGCGTATATGATTTTTTACTTTTTCATTTGGAATTCATCTTAGGTAAAAAGTAGATTTTGATGAAAGGCTATATGTGAATGAGATAGTACTAATGATCGCAGCATTAGCAACTGTTATGCTGATTGTGATCATATATTTAACAATTAAAGATAAAGAGAGTACAAGAAAGATAGCAATGCTAGAAACAGGCATTGATACATTAAATCAAGAGCTTTTTAGAATAACCAAAGAGATAGAATCTCTTAAAAAAGAGTTAAAAGAGTCAGATGAAAAGGTTTTGGAAATAGATACAGAGATGATAGACTCTATAGTGCATAACAAGCTAAAACCATTTGCTGTGCAGATGCAAAATATGGATGAAAAGATAACCTTTTTATCTGAAGATCTATTTGAAAATCTTGAACGCATCCAAAATCAGATGAGACATATAACATTTGCCAATGACCATACAGTACCTAGCGAAAAACAGATTTTACAGTTGCATTCACAGGGAATGGATGCTGAAAGCATTGCAAAACAGCTTCGCCTTGGAAAAGGTGAAGTAGAATTAGTATTGAAGTTCTCAAAAATCCATGCTTAATGTTCATCCAGAGTGGCAAGAGACCATAAAAACTGCATATAATGCATTAGATGAAGATTACAGAAACTTCATAGAAAATGGTGATTTTATTCCTGCACGCTCTAAAATATTCAATGCCTTTAAAACTCTTCCAAAATCAAAAGTAAAATATATCCTTTTTGGTCAAGACCCCTATCCAAGAGAAAAATCAGCTACAGGACATGCATTTATAGATGGTGCTGTAAAGAAAATTTTTAGTGACAAAGGGTTAAGCAAAGAGGTTAACAGAGCTACAAGTTTAAGAAACTTTGTAAAAATGGCACTGGTAGCTGACGGTTTTCTTAGTCCAGATGATCTTTCTCAAGAAGCTATAGCAAAAATAGACAAATCTTCTTTAATAGATACCATAGATGAGTTAAGGTGTAATTTTGAAAAGAGTGGCGTACTTTTACTAAATGCTGCACTACTATTTGAAAATAAAAAGGCTTCTAATTCTCATGCAAAGTCTTGGAGACCATTTATGCGTGTATTGCTAGAGAAATTAGATCAAGATGTCGAACTGATCCTATTTGGCAATTTGGCAAAAATGATCAAAAAAATTCCTGAATCTTCAAGATTTTTGCATCATGAAATGGAGCATCCATACAATCATACATTTATTTTAAACCCAAAAGCACAAGATTTGTTTGGACAAATGAAACTTTTGCAAAAAAAATAGAATTTTTTTCAAAAAACTCTTGAAATTGTAAAAAAAAAAGTGTATAATTCCCGTCCACAAAGAGAGATGCGCTCGTAGCTCAGCTGGATAGAGCACTGGTTTGCGGTACCAGCGGTCGCACGTTCGAATCGTGCCGGGCGCGCCATTTCAAACTCCAACCTACAATTTTAAATCTTTTAACTTTTCATCCAATTTAGATGTTTTTTAAACTGAGAAGGATCAAAAACTTTATCTGTATATACTCTAACATTTCCAAGTCTTGCACGTTTTAGTACAGAGTTATAAAAGTTCTCTTCTTGCCCTTTTCTCTTCTCCCTTTGATAAATATTTACAATCAATGCTCGTGCCGTACGTCCAAAATAGTCAACTATTGCATCATATTTATAAACAAAAGAAAGACCGTCCAATCGATGAACATATTTGCATTCAACTGTACCTATGCGATTATTTTCAATAAATAGAACATCGAACTCATTTATAACGTGGCTTTGTTCTTTTGAATGAGCTAAAAAGTCTATTTTACAACCCATTTTTACATCTTCAAATCCTGCCTCTTTACATTTCCAATATACATACTCTTCAAAAAGCTGACCTTGAAGTCTTCTTTTATTATGCTCATATTTAAGTTTGTTATTTTCAAGAATATCAATGCGGTTAAGAAGTTTCATTATGTCGTTGTAATGATTGTATGGAAAATCTTTACTATTGTTTAGTAAAGCTCTGCGAACATTTTGAAATCTTTCCTCATTCTCAAAAAGCTTGCAAACACTCTCTTTATCTTTTATAAACTCCTTTTCATCTATATACTCTACTATCTCATAACCTAGCATTGAACAGTATGTTTCTATATCCATTTCATCAGCGCTCTTTGTTGTAACTCTGCCATTTTCAATTTTGAAAATAGTATTGTCATATGCGTCATAACTTAAAAGAGCAGCTCTGTTTTGCAGAAAGAAAGAACCTAATATAATAGTAGGAGCAGCATTGGCATCAGATGAGAAAAAGATAACCTTCATACTATCTTTTGTAACTTTTTTGTAAAGATTGTGAATGCTCTCTATAGCTGTTTCATAAAAAGTCTCTGTATCAACAGACCAATTTAGTCCTAGTTTTTTACTGAAATGTTGCAAATTTCTCTTAAAACGAAAAGCTCGTCTCTGCTCCTCTTTATTATTATCTATAAGCAAAACAATTTCTCTTATTTCATCTCTAAGCGTATATATAGCTCCAAGTGATTGCGCTATATCTTCCCCTAAAAGCAATACAAGACGCACAGAAAATCCTTTATTGACTGTAATTAGACTGTTTGCATTATATTAGGAGTTTAATAAATATTGACTTTTCCAAAAAATTACTTAACAAAAAGAAAATTGATAATTAAGCGGTTTTAGTTGGCTTAGTCAAAGTAGTGATGTTTATGAGTGTCCAATGTGTGAGAGTAAGGATATTGTTATCATTAAAAGCGATGTTAAAGAGGAAAAATGAGTAAAAAGCTTTTTTTACTGGGTGGTTATGATGATCTGGCTATACTTATTCATACAATCTTAAAAGAGGTGATAAGTTGAATATTGAAGATAAAATAGTTGAAAAAATTAATTCTATTGAAGATGTTAAGAAAGATTTTCACAAACTATGGATAAACAAAGATAGTTTTAAGAAACATATTGAAAAAAGATTAAAACTGTCCCATATAAAAGATAAAGATGATTATATTTTTAAAACTATTGATTGTGTAATCAATGCAGATGAATATATATTGGCAATTCATAAAGATAGTTGGAATAATTTATGCTACAATAAAAATAATAACTGGGCTGTCATTTTTAATGAAAATGGCGAGATTATGACAAGTTATAAAGTTGAACCTGACAAAAAAGGTTTTGAAGAGCTTCATAAAGAGGTTGGTGGGAAAATAGAAAAAGGGGAAGTAGATGAGAGAGTTAGAGAAGCTTTTAAAAGATTACGAGAACGATATAAATCATTGGGAAAGTGATTTTGGAGAGGGGCATCTTTTTTTAGCTAATAGAGAAGCATTGATTCCTTTTGAAAAAACAAAAGAGGTGATTGAACTTGATAAAAAAGCTTTAAATGTTATTGAAAAAGATAAAAGCAAAGGAAGCGACAAACTATTTTTACTAAAATTAAGAGATATTATTTTAAACAATATTAACAAAAAAATAGATGAATCTTCTAAGGTGGCTTAACCTTCCTATTAAACCACCGCCTAACTCTAATCTTACATTATTAATACTTTTTTACTTTTAAGTTTCTGATTCTTTACCGGCAGGAGAGACAAATTGATCATTAAGTTTTCTAATGGCTGCTCTGCTGTAATCCATTATATTTTCCAGCTTATCAACTACTCGTTGGCTCCAGCCTTTGCCCCAGACACGCAATACAGGTCTAAACCATTTTGTATTGTATTCTATAGCTTTTGCTATTGCCTGATCTTTTTCTGCCCAGCGTTTAATTTCTAAATTTGCGTAAACTTTTCTTACTTTAAAGTGTATAAATATAATCAAAACAGTAATAGCAGCAGATATACCGCCTATAACTTCTACAGATGTTGGAAGTATGCCTGTCATAAAAAGTGCACCTGCACCACCTATGAAAATTAAGCTTAAAAGAGTATCGGTAATGACTACTCTTTTACCCCATCTACTAAGAGATTCACGAAGCTTTGGAAGTTTGTTATTGATTATATCTTTTGCAAAGTCTTCAAGTGCTTTAGAGATTCTGTAGGCACGCTCTACTTTAACTCCCTCCATACGCTCCAAAATATGATTTAAATCTTCATCTCTCTTGCGTTTAAGTCTCTCTGCAATAGATGGATCATCAATAGGATTCATAGCTTCTTCACTATATATTGCAAAGAAGTTGCCTGAAATCAGCCCTTTTTGTGAAAGAGCTCTCTGCCACGAGCCAATAACATCTTCAAGGTTATCTTCTCTTGCTGTTGTATCTATCTGATTAAGAATATAGAGTATCTTATCTCCATCTCTATGGCGTACTGTCTTTCCGACAAGATGCTCAAGTGTATCACGCATTGCTCCAGGTTCAGGATGGCGAGCATCAAAGAAGATAAGAACAAGATCAGACATATCTATGATGTGACTGGTAATACGAAGAATAGAATCACGCTGACTGTCAGCATCAAAACCAGGAGAGTCTATCAATATTCCGCCTTTAATGGCATCAGACTTGACAGTTTTAAGTTGAAGATATAGGTTTACACGACTTCCTTCACCCTGCTCTACCTTTTCTACCTCTTCGCTGATATTGTAAAAAGGAAATCTAGGATCAGCATCTAGTGCCAAGCCTGGCAAAGTAGTAACTTTCTCATTATTGCTGTAACAGATAACAGTAAATTTATCATCTACTGCCTGATTACCGCTTTGCTGAACTTTTTGTCCAAGGTATTCGTTGATAAAAGTAGATTTCCCTGCTGAAAAAGTTCCTAAGATAGAGATTAATGGCCACCAAGAGATATTTGCCGTATAACTCTCATCCTGAGCCAACAGTCCAAGAGAGTGAGCTACTTTATCAAGATTTTCATACTCATTTATTACATCCAAAAGGACAGGGTTTTCCTCTTTAAGATGCTGCTTTAATTTTTTGTATCGCTCATTAGGTGTCATTGACTCTCCTTTTAAAAAATTATCTCTTCATTTTCAATAATCTGATCCTCTTTAGGCAGTGGAGATTTGTCGGTATATATCAAATCTTTACCATTTTGCATTACGTGATAAACTCCTTCAGGCTCTTTAAATTTTCTTTTAAACTCAGGATGAATTTGTATGAGTTTTTGATAAAAATACCTTACAACCGGTGCAGCTGTCCTTCCACCTGTTTCACGTCTTGCAAGAGGTGTATTGTTATCATTACCAAACCATACAACAGCTTCTACATCTGGTGTAAATGAACAAAACCATGTATCAACACTTTTGTTTGTAGTTCCTGTTTTACCTGCTACATCCATACCTTTAACACGAGCATTTCGCCCAGTTCCTCTTTTAACAATATCTCGCAAAATATCAACCATCAAGTAAGCTTGTGATTCTGAGTAAATCTTTTTTACTTTAGCATTATAATGTTTAATCAAACGACTATTATTGTCATATATATTTGTCACAAGTCTTGGTTCGTGCAATCGTCCCATATCTGCAAATACTGTATATAGTCTTGCTACCTGCAGAGGAGAAAGAGCAATATTTCCAAGAGCTATAGAAAGATTGTATGGTAAATTCTTCACTCCTAAAGGGCTCAACTTTTTATGTAGAGTCATTATGCCTATCTCGCTGACTAGATTTATGGTAGCAAGGTTTCTAGAGTGTATAAGGGCTTCTCTTAAAGTGATCATCCCCTTATAATCTTTCTCATAGTTTTTAGGCTGCCAAAGCTTTTTGGTATCTCCACTTTCAAAACGGTAGGTACGTGCAATATCTGCAACCTTACTTTCTGGATTATACCCCAGCTCAAGTGCTGTCTGATAGATAAATGGTTTAAAAGCAGAACCTACCTGCCGTCTGGATGATACAGCACGGTTAAATGCACTTTTTTTATAATCAACGCCACCTACCATAGCCAAGATATCTCCACTTCTACCATCTAGAACAACCATTGCTCCGTTAAATACTGAAGTGTTAGTATCATCATTTTGGTGTCGTTTTAAATATGCATCATACCCATAATTAAGTGCAGATTTAGCCATCTGCTGATACTCTAAATCTATGGCAGTTTCAATTTTATAACCGCCTCTGCGAATATCAGGATACTCCTTTTGCAGCATATTCATAACAGCATCTACAATGTAAGGTGCTCTGTTTTTTGTTAATGTATCATCATATACTTTTGGAGCCTCTTTTATCTCTCTTAAATATGTCTCTTCATCTATCCATCCAAGAGCTTTCATACGATTTAAAACACGGTTTGCCCTTGCCATTGCATTGGCATAATGACGAGTCGGATCGTATGCGCTTGGAGCTTTTGGCAATCCTACAAGTACCGCTATCTCTTTTAGCGTCAACTCATCTAAATCTTTACGAAAATACCCATATGCAGCTGTTCTTATGCCATAATACCCATGACCAAAAAAGACAGCGTTTAGATACCTCTCTAGTATCTCCTCTTTTGAAAGTAGTTGTTCAAGGCGAATAGCAAGAAGAGCCTCTTTTATCTTTCTTTCTATCTTCTTCTTACGGGTAAGCAGTGTTGATTTGATGAGCTGTTGAGTAAGCGTAGATGCACCCTCTACCATTTTACGGGCTTTGATATCTTTTATAATTGCTCTAAAAATTGCCTCTGGATTTACTCCGTGATGTTCATAAAAAAGAGTATCTTCTATGGCAACAAGAGCTTCTATTACTCGACCTGGAATCTCTTTGTACGGTACATAGAGACGATGCTCCTTTTCAAATACATTAGCTAAAAGTTTACCGTTTCTATCAAAAATCTGTGTAGTTTTGGGAGGATTATAGTGTACTAAAGGCTCTACTTCATGGGCAATTTCAAAGTAAAAATATACCAAATACCCAAAAACTGCAAACCCTGCCAAAAAGAGTAATCTAACAATCCATCTAAATAAAAACCTTATCATTTTCTAAACTCCCGATTTGCAAAACCAGCTTCTATGAGTGCTTTAGTATACTCTTTTGATGGAGCTCTTAAAACCTCATCCATTAATCCTGTTTCTACGACTTTTCCTCTTTTTATAACTGTAATTTCACTGCAAAGTTTTGAAGCTGTAGATATGTCGTGTGTTACAAAAAGCATCTTGAACTTCAACTCTTCTTGCAATTTTAGTAAAAGTTTTACAATAACTTCTCTAAGATCCGCATCAAGTGCTGTTGTAGGTTCATCCAGTAACAGTAACTTAGGATTTGTTGAAAGTGCCATAGCTATGACTACTCTTTGCAACTGCCCACCTGAAAGTTCTGGAGGAAAGCGGTTTAAGAGTTTACTCTCCAGCCCTACCTGCTCCATCATTTGTGGTGCCAAATCTTGAGAAATAATCCACTGATCTTTAATTTTTGTTAGAGGAGAAAGTGCTGTAAATGGATTTTGCGGAACATAACCTAATGTTTTACCACGCTCCAACTTAAAGTCACTTTCCGTCTTCATTTGTGCTTTAAAGCCTTTTGGCAACATTTGCAGCAGTGCTTTAAGGGTAAGGCTCTTTCCACTACCACTCTCACCAACAAGAGCCAATGAGTTTGCAATTGAAAAATTTATATCAACATATATTTGGTTATCTTTGCTGATTTTAAGAGAATGGCAGTGAAATATATTCATAAAGCACCTTAATGCTATAAAATTTTTTTTAAATTTGTATCAAATAATAACTTAATTAGTACAAAAAACCAAAAAGCCAAAGTGGTATTTTAGTTTTATACCCTATCTCAATATCATCAACTGCTAAAAAACTATTTGGCAAATCTTTAATTTGATCAAAGCTCTTATTTTTACCACCAATCTCTACTATATATTTTTCATCAATTAAAAAGTCTCCTATTTTTGAGTAGTTTACTTTATGATTAATCGATATTGAATTAATAAAAAATTGTTCTCTTACTGTTCCAATCTCAGAATTTTTACAAAAAGTGTAAGTCAAATTTGGATTATCAAGATATAGTTTTGCAGGTTTTTTAAAGTGGCTTTGCTTTTTGTTTAACATATCAACTCTGCATAAAACATTTCCAAGAGTCAGATAGTGAATATATCTATAAAGAGTCTCTCTACCTATTCCAATATCTTTTGCAAGATTTGTTAAGTTTAGTTCATAAGGTTTTGATAGACACAAAAGCTTAATCAGTTGTTTTAGCTTATCGATATTTGCTATATCTATATGGAAAATATACAATAGATCGTTTTCTATTACTGTGTTGATGCTCTCTTCAACTTTAAGTTTATAACTTTTTGGAGCTTCAAAATAGTATGGATAATACCCAAACTCAAGATACTCTTTAAAATATACAAATGGTTTAAACTCTTTTGTAAGACTATTGGCTATATTTGTATGATTTTCTAAAATTTCATCAAGGGTAAAACTTTGAAAACTCTTACCTAGCTTTAGCTCTAAAAACTCTCTAAAACTTAATCCTTTAAATCTATATAACACTGCCCTTCTGCTAAGATCTGCTTTGCTATGTTCTAAACTTATTGCACTGCTTCCGCTAAAGAGAACTTTTAAGTCTAAAAAATCGTAAATCTCTTTTAACTCTATCTCAAAATTTTTGATTTTATGAATCTCGTCAATTGCTAAAATCTCTCCGCCATATCTGCTAAACTCTTCTGCAATATCATAGAGTTTAACTCCTGAAGCCATTATGCTATCTGCACTAAAGTAGAGAGTTTTATCGAAATCAAACTCTTTTAAGTATTGAATCAAAAAAGTGGTCTTACCAATTCCTCTTGCTCCAAGCACTCCTATTAGTCTATTGTCAAAGTCTATCTTTTCATAAAAATATCTTTTATAGGTAGAAGTTATGAGTTTTGAGATTTTATCATACTTAATTCTAAGTTCATCTAACATTTTTAGCCTTAAATGTCTTATCTATAGAACAAAATTGTATATAAATGTCTGTTAAAGCAAGCTTTTATCTCAAGCAAGCATCAATCTGATCAAAAAGTTTTCTGTAATGTTTAGGTTTTACAGATGTACGTAAAATAATTCGTAAAATTGGCTTGCTTACAGTAGGGGGACGGATGGCTCCTACTTCAAACTTTTGAGATTTTAAAATATCTCTTATTCGCATAGTAGTCTCAATGTCTGGTATCTCTACTGGAACTATCATCCCTTCTGGGTATACTCCCATCTTGGCTCTAACTTGATCTTTTAGACGATCTATCTTTCTTTTTAGCTTCTCTTTTTTTCTCATAATATAGTCAAAGTTAGTTGATGCTAAAGCTATGTCAAAAAGTGAAGGTGCTGTAGCGTAGATCAATGATTTGGCGCGATTGTGCAAAAAACTTACTATCTCACGTGAGCCTAAAATATAAGCTCCATAACTTCCATAAGCTTTTCCAAGTGTACCCATCTTGATATGAAGGGAATTAGGCTTGATGTTGTAATGATCAAATACCCCAAGCAGATTTGGTCCTACAGTACCACTACTGTGAGCCTCGTCAACGATCATCAATGCATCAAACTTTTCACTTATCTCAAAAAACTCTCGTCTAACCATATCACCTTCCATAGAGTATATCCCCTCTACAGCAATGATACGGCGACCTTTTAGCTGTGTAGAGTTTAACTTTTTTAAAAGATCATCTGGATCATTATGTTTAAACAGTACTACTTTACCCTGCACCAGTTTTGTAGCCACCATTCCACTTGCATGGTAACTCTCATCTATAAAAAGAACGTCAGACCTTCTAACAAGTGCTTCAATAAGCCCAAGATTTGCTAAAAAACCACTACCTACTACAACACCGGCTTCAAATTGGTTTGCTTTACAAAGAGCATCTTCAAACTCTTGATGAATAGGATGATAGCCACCTACAAAAAGAGAGGATTTTGGTGCGTGGTATGGATAGTGAGATAACTTTTTAAAGGCAAGTTTTAAGAGTTTTGATTTATGTGCAAGACCAAGATAGTCATTGCTTGCCATATCAATAGATTCAAAATCAGAAGAGATTGGCTGGCGAAACCGCCCTGCTTTTTTTAGTGCTGTAAGTTCTTTTTCATACATTATAAATGTTACTACTTTTCATAAAACTAATTTAAGATTTTATTTAATATAATGCCAAAAGGAAGGGGGCATTAAAGCCCCTTTATCTTTATGCTTACCCGTAGATTCCAGACTCTAAAGGTAAGCTTTAAGACAAATCGCTTCAAAAGCGACCTCCTTTTGGCTATTTCCCCCTAACGGGGGAGTTTATTATATCAAAAAGCTATAACCATCTTAAAATCTTCTCAACTGTCAAACCCATTGCACACGACTCTAAGCCTTCGACACTTTTTATGTAAGGTTTACAAAAACCTTCAACCATACAGGCTCCGGCTTTACCACGCCACTCACCACTTTCAATGTAGTTTTTTAGATCAGTTTCATCAAACTCTGCAAATCTATAAACAGTTTGAGAAAGGTCTATAAACATTTTACTCTTCGATTTATAAGCCATACAGGTAATAATAGCCACATCGCTTCCGCTTTGCAGTTTTAAAAGCTCTAACGCCTCTGCTTCATCTTTTGCTTTACGTAAAATCTTGCCGTGAGCCGTTACAACTGTATCTGCACACAAGATTGGTAAATCTAATCCAAAACAGCTCTCACACGCTTGCATCTTTCCCATAGCAGCGTGATAGACAAAATCTTTAGGCACTGTATACTCTAATGTATCTTCATCAAAATCACACCCCACCTGCTTAAAAGCTATACCACTATTTTTGAGTATACTTGCACGAGTAGGAGATGAAGAGCCAAGAAGTAACATCTGTTAAAACCCTCTTAATGTAATGCCAACTGCCAATGCAACAACACCAAGTGCAATATTCAAAGGAAGCATAAAGTTAGGAATAGGCGACAACTGCTCTTTTGCACCAGCCAAATCACCTGAGACAAATAGTCTTTCAGCTTTATTGCGTTTAATAAACATTAGTGAATAGTTAATTGTCATAATTGTCCAAATTGCCTCTTTGACATGCACCATTCCATACAGAGGTGTTCCTTTAAAGCCCATACCTATTGCCATAATACCGCCGGTAATAATTAAAATTACTATAAACGGTAAAACAATCATAAAGAGACGCTGCATTATCTCCAATGTTCTTGCCATCCGCACTTTTGGATCTTCTATGTGTTGTAAACTTGGATGAACAGCACCTCTTATAGCTATCATACCACCAACCCAAACAAAAGCACTAAGAACATGCAAAAATAGTATAAAAAAAGCATAATCAGCAAAAATTGTAATAATAGCCTCTTTCATAATCCCTCCCCCTTTTGCATCTATTACAAATTCTCTTTCAAATAAGCCATCGCTTTCTCTTTAGCCTCACCAATCTTAGAAGCATCTTTCCCGCCGGCTTGAGCAAAATCGTCACGACCGCCGCCACCGCCGCCAAGGATTGGTGCTATCTGCTTAACCCAGGCTCCAGCTTTTACAGATGTGTTTTTCTGTCCAGCGGCGATTAGAACCTTCTCACCTTTTCTTTGGAAAAGCATTACAGCCACTTTGTCGTGTGCATTTTTCAAATCATCGATCATAGCTTTAATGTCACCGCCTTCAACCTCATCGACTACAACAGTAACACCATTTATTGTTTCAGCTTTTACATCGCTTTTTTTACTCTTTTGAGCTTCAACTAACTCCTGTTTTAACTGTTTAATTTGAGATTTAAGCTTTTCAATGCCAAGAATAGGATCTTTAGCTTTAAGCTCACTCTCTACTTTTGCAAGTGTGCCACGCATATTTTTAACAACTTCATACGCTGAATGACCACACACTGCCTCAATTCGACGAACACCGGCACTAACACCACTCTCTTTTGTGATAAGAAACATTCCAATTTCAGCAGTATTACGTACGTGCGTTCCACCACAAAGCTCAATACTACTGTCGCCAAAGCTTACTACACGCACCTTGTCGCCATACTTCTCTCCAAAGAGAGCCATTGCGCCTTTTGCCTTGGCTGACTCTATATCCATCTCTTCTGTTTCACCATCAATGCCACGTTCAACTCTGTCATTTACCCACTTCTCAACAGAAGCAATCTCTTCAGCACTCAAAGCTTTTGGATGGCTAAAGTCAAAGCGCAAACGATCAGCCTCTACAAGTGAACCGGCTTGACTTACGTGATCTCCCAAAATCTCTCTCAATGCACTGTGAAGCAAGTGAGTTGCACTATGATGTTTTGCTATCTCGTGGCGTGATGTATCTACAACAGCTTTAACAAGATCTTTTTCGCAAACTTTTGTAACTGCTTTGATTTTAGAAAGATTTAAATCAAAGAATTTTTTTGTATCAAGAACTTCAGCAACTGTTTCGCAAGTATCTATGCTTTGCAATACTCCAACATCTCCAGCTTGTCCACCACTTTCAGCATAAAAAGGAGTAGTATCAAGCATTACCCAACCACTCTGCTCTGGCTCTAGAGATTCAACACGCTCAAATGAGTCATTTAGCAGAGCAACTACTTTGCTCTCACTTGTTAAACTCTCATACCCTACAAAACTGTTTTTGCCAAACTCCTCTATAAGAGCTTTAAAGTCACCCTCAACCTTGGCATCACCGCTTCCCTTCCAAGCTGCTTTAGCACGCTGGCGCTGTTCTTGCATCAAACGCTCAAATTCAGCAATATCAACATCTATGCCTCTATCTTTAAGCATATCCTGCGTCAAATCGAGCGGGAAGCCGTAAGTGTCATAAAGTTTGAAAGCAACAGAACCGCTAAAGAGATTTTTAGTGTTTGCCAACTCTTTTTCAAACAGCTCTATACCTGCTGAGATTGTCGCAAAGAAACGCTCCTCTTCTAACTGCATCAACTGCTTGACTGTCTCTTTCTTATCTACAAGGTAGGTGTAGTGTCCGCCCATTATCTCAACCAACACATCAACCAGTTTGCACATAAACGGCTCACGCAGACCAAGCATATAGCCATGGCGTACTGCACGGCGAAGAATACGGCGAAGCACATAACCGCGCCCTTCATTAGAGAAGTTCACACCTTGAGCCAATAAAAATGTTGTTGAGCGTAAGTGATCAGCAATTACACGGTAACTTGCACCACTCTCATATACATACGGCTTACCAACCATCTTTTCAACAGCACGGATAATTGGCATAAAGAGTTCTGTGTCATAATTGCTTAGTTTACCCTCTTTAACTGCCATAACACGTTCAAGACCCATACCGGTGTCGATTGAAGGCTTTGGAAGAGGTGTTAAATTGCCATCTTTATCACGCTCGTATTGCATAAAGACAAGGTTCCAAATCTCTAAGAACCTGTCTCCGTCACCTCCCATGTAGTCTTCTGGACCATTAAAGTGCTCTTGACCCTGATCATAAAAAATTTCACTACACGGTCCACAAGGTCCTGTATCTCCCATTTGCCAGAAGTTATCTTTATCACCCATACGCAAAATGCGATCAGGTGCAACATATTTTGCCCAAATCTCTGCAGCTTCGTCATCACTCTCATGTACTGTAACCCAAAGCTTTTCAACAGGAAGTTCAAGCACTTCAGTTACAAACTCCCACGCATAGGCTATGGCATCCTCTTTGAAGTAATCGCCAAAACTAAAGTTTCCAAGCATCTCAAAGAATGTATGATGACGTGCCGTATGACCAACATTTTCAAGGTCGTTATGCTTACCACCTGCACGAATGCAAGTTTGACAACTTGCCGCTCTAGGAGGATTTGGCACAGGTACTTCACCTGTAAAAACTGTTT
The DNA here is from genome assembly GCF_900115615.1 of Hydrogenimonas thermophila. Classification (NCBI taxonomy): domain Bacteria; kingdom Pseudomonadati; phylum Campylobacterota; class Epsilonproteobacteria; order Campylobacterales; family Hydrogenimonadaceae; genus Hydrogenimonas; species Hydrogenimonas thermophila. Next base: position 19,101 of record NZ_FOXB01000013.1, read on the forward strand.
TAAAAGGCACCATACCTGCATTGGTAAAAAGAAGCGTCGCATCATCAGGAACCAGCGGCGCACTCTCATAAATCTTATGCCCTTTAGAGGCGAAAAAATCCAAAAAAGCTCGTCTTATATCCATCTTTTTATTACCTTGAAAAAAAATTACTCTGATTTTATCGAAATTCTTTTGAAACATCCATTTGTCGATATTTATATCTTCATTTTTATTTCTATTTTCAACTAAAAATCATATAATATTTTGATACAATTGACTTTTTAATTCAAGGTATGAATATTTTGTAGGAGAAAAAATGCAACAAATAGATGTGAACTCAGATGAGTTTCAAGCTGAATTGGAAAAGACTTGGAAATTTGTTGAAAAAGTAAATAAACAGTTTGGCTTTGTTCAAAATCCGGATAGTGAGATAAACGATGGTGTTGCAATGGGGCTTGCTAGAAATAAGCTTATATATGGTAAGCGATACTGCCCTTGTTTTATGGTTATAGGTGAAACACCAGAAGAGAGAAAAGCAGCAGATAACCGCATCTGTCCTTGTAAACCTGCATTAGAAAAAGAGATTCCTGAACAAGGTTACTGCCACTGTGGTATCTTCTGTACTCCAGAGTATGCACAAAAACATGCAAAAGAGGATGCTGCAGAAGAAGCTGCACATCTTCACTCAAGAGGATTAAGCAAAGAAGAGGCTCAATTACTTCTTGAAAAAGATCAATTAGATGGTGACGAGCTTGAAGCATTAATCGAAGCAAGAGATCTGGGAATGGTTAAATTTGAACTAATTGATGTTCGGGAGCAGATGGAATTTCAGATGGGTCATATTAAAGGAACTGATGAGTTATGGCCAACTTCTCAATTTTATGATTGGTTTGAAAAGATTCAAAATAAAAAAGATGATTATATGATTCTTTATTGCCATACAGGAAGCAGAAGTTATCAAGTTCAACATATAATGAAAGCTCAAGGCTTTAAACATATTGGCAACCTTATGCATGGTATTGTCTCATATAATGGAGAAATTGTAAGATAAATTATTATCTGTCTATGCATAGTTTCATTAATTTATGACTCTATGCATAGAAATAGCTCTAAATTAAAATTACTACTCTACATAAATCCAAAAACTTTCATATCTTGAAATATTATTTTCAACCCTAGGTAAAGAATCACCTATTAAGTTATCAATTTCACTGTTTGATGTATATACAAACCACTGATTGTTTTTATACAAATACAGTATTTTCAGTACTTTATTTTGAGAATTAATTAAAGTATCTATTTGTTCTGGTGTTTTGTCTTCATTTACTCCAACCAAGTACCATCCTGAAGTATATAATGTTGCAAAATCATCTGGATCATTTTGTAATTCATCTAAAGAAAAAAGTATGGTTGTTGATGTAGTAGTTTTTACTACAAACCCCTCTTTAGAATTTAAGTCTTCAAATCTGTCTATTTTTACAGAATTACTGATCTCATTTGTATTATCCCAAAGAGCCCATCTATTCCCAAGATATTTAAAAATATACTTTATACTTGGTTTACCAAAAGTAGTATTTAAATCTTGTGAATGCAAAGATGCTTTTACAGGTAAAGATATAAAGTTCCAGCCTTCATTTAATGCAACAGACAAATTTCCTTCTGTTACAACAATATTTAAACTCTTTTTTATAGTATAACCACTATCAGTAATTACAGTACACTTAACTTCATAATTTCCAGGATTCTTGTAAACGTGTAAAACATAAGAGTCTCCATCTACACTTGTCCCATCTCCAAGTTCCCAATATATTGACTCTACGGAGCCAAAAAGGGGATTTAAGTAATAACTAAGATTTATATCTAAAGGGGCCGTACCAACTGTTTTATTAGATATAATATCAAGAGCATTAACTACTTGCAAATTGAAAGATTGTGTATCTGATGCTCCTTCTTCATCAAAAAGAGTCAACGTAATAGTTGTGTTACCTTCCATATCAGGTTTAGATGATACTTGTATATATATTGGACTGTTATAATCAGCTTGAGTAAGCCATTGTGTATTCCAAGTTTTATTTATATCTACTAATGATGTATTGCTTGACTCTATACTCAAATTCAGATCATCTCCTTCAATATCATTTAAATCAAGTGATATATTAAAGTCATCAAAATTTACTGGTTTTAGTATATCATCAATTAAAGATATAGAAGGAGCATCATTTTGTTCCTGAATATAAACAGTATAAATTACAGTATCTGTTATTCCATTTACATCAACTTTTAGTGTTAGAGTAATAGTTCCTGATTGGTTGGGCTTTGGAGTGACAATAAGTACACCATCTTCAATAACTACATCTACAATCGATGGATCTGAAACAGTTACTTCAAAATTACTGTCATCTAAAGGTTGTTCTACTCCTTCAACAATCAAAGGAATTTCAAAGCTGGTAGAATCTTCTACTATTGTAGTTTCATTACTCTCTAAATGCCAAATAGGAATTGATATCCAGTTAGAAGAATTTAAATCAATAGTAAATAAATTATTAGTGCTATTTATAACAGTTTTAAAGTCATTTGAACCATTATTTTCACTATATAGTTTACCATCACTAAAATTGTACCAGTAACTTAATGTTTGATTCTCTTCTAAGTCGATCCTTATACTAAAATTATTATCAGGATTATATACTGGAGCTGAAATATTCATATCTCCATCATAAATATTATTTATCAAATTTGGATCTATTGAAAAGTTTTCATAATTGCCATCAACTCCAACAATCTGTATATTAGTTATATTATGTTCACTTAAATTAATATTTAAAAGACTTAGATTTATATATATTGGGTCTACAAATACTGTAATAAATTGTAAACTTTCATTATTTTCACCTTGTAATAAAATTGTTGTCTCTCCTACTGATTTATTTGTTGGTGAAACTTTCAAAGTTGTATTTGAATAAATAAGAGTTGCAATAGCAGTTTCTGGGTCTAGAGAAATAGTATTATCATAACTTCCAGAATATTTAGGAAGCGTAATGTTGGCACTGTTATCTGCATTAATATGGATATTTTCTATTTTTGGCCATAAAGTAGAATTAATGACTTGATTTAAAATATCATCTCTTGCTGCTGCATTTAGCATAATCTCCATCTCTGTATCACCAACACTTTTATATATACTTCTATATACAAAACCACCATCATGTGAAGATAGAGCAAAAGCATTTTCATCAAAAATATAACCTTCTACATTTGGCATTAAGACTATGATATCTGGGGAATTAGCATAGGTTAGATTGTCATCTTCATTATATCTGTATGTTTTGTCCGATAATCTTATCCAACTTCCGGCATTTGAATTTATTATATTTCCATATATATCTTTTTCCATCAATATGCCTGAAGTATTATTTTCAAATACAAGATATTTTGAGCTGTTTAATTCATTAAAATATATAGCCATTTTACCTGAACTGTTTCTATCATTTATAAATGTATCTATAGAGGTATAATTGTTATTATCATAATCTTTTTCTAATCCAATAAGTACAAAATCATCTTTCAATATTTTTTTAACTGTCAGATATCCTTTTGCATCATTTGAAAAATTAAAATCTATATAATTTTCACTATATACACTTTGTAAAAGTTCAGACTCTAATATATTGACTAATTTAACTTCCATAATAGAGTATGTATCACTTTCATTTGATTCATAAACTGTAACAACATTTTGCTCATCTATATTAAAAGATAAATTATTATGATACACAGGACCAGTTATTGAGGTATTGGTAAAGTTATATTTTATCTCTCTTATTATCTCATCTTCTAAAGCAACTTTTCCTGTATCTATATCATAATACCCATTTTCATCTATATAGCCGTCAATCCAATATAAATTTAAAGGCAACTGGTAAAAGATTGATTGATTATCATCATACTCTTGCAAAGATATTCTTTTTCTAATATTGTACAGGTGAACTTTATTCACATTTTCAAAACTATACCAATTATTACTATCTAAATTTAGAAAAAGAGTATTATTTGTTGCATCTATTTTAGTAGTAAAATTAGTATCGTCTTTATTTATATAAAGTTTAAAATCACTAAAATTAAGCCAATATTGGGAACTGTCATTTAGATCGAAACGAATAGAGTAATTGTGGTCATAAGGAATATTATCTTTTAAAATTATAGTATTACTGTCACTTATAGAACCAGATAAAAGTATTTGCGAACCATTTTCATCTACAAGATAAATAGAAGTAATATTGCGCTCAATATTGGTAAGATCAAGCCTTAAATCAAAATGTTTTGCATACTTTAATGCTCTATTGTAGTAATCATAATAACTTATATAAACTTCATCATCTTTATTAAATGTCACATAACTTTCAAAAAACTGTTTTACTCCATTTGCACCTGGCTCTATATTTTCGACACTCCATTCTCCTTGCCTATTACTTGCATACAACAGTTCATTACCTTCCATGTATGTAATATGTACTTTTGCATTAGAATCAACATTTATGGACTCTATATATAGGTCTGAATTGGAGGTAAGATTTACTATCTCTTTAGTCCAGTTGCCATCTTTATTTGTAAGATATATAACTTCATATTCATTTATATCAGGATTTGCCACATATACAATATGAACAGATTGATTTTTATCAACAGTAATAACAGGCTCATAATATGTAGTATAACCTGTATTTTCTTTTACAATCGAACCATTTTTATCTGTTGCATACCATATTTGATCTTCAATTAAATATACAATATGAAACTTTTTCTCATCATCAATGTCGAGATTACCGGCATATAGATTTGAATTATGATCTATTACAGTTTGTACAAAATCTCCAGATAAATTGCTCTCTAAAGTAAGATTCATTTCATTAATGTTTGAATCATATAGGTCTAAAAGCATATATACATTAGAATTTTTATCTATATTGATATTTCTAACATTAGAATTTTCAATACCAGTTTTAATAATCTGTTTATCCAAACTATTATTGCCAACTGAGGCATAAGTTAAATTACCATCAAATGTTAAATAGACAATATGGCTTATATTATTTTCATCTATACGAATATTACTTATTGGCTTTAATCCTGATTTAACTGTATCTATATTCCGATCTACTGTTGTCTCATTTGCCTCATTTTCTGAAATAAGTTTCAATGAGGTTGAAAGACTTGAATAGATATCATAGTTATCTAGATATGCTATATGGTATTTTCCATAGTTATCAACTGTAATAGTGCTGTATCTACCAATATCTTTACCACTATCTACTGTTTGCTGCACCCAACTATCCGAAACATTACTAATATATTTAAGATTATTTTGTGAAAGATAAGTAAGATGAACTTTATTGTTGTTATCTGTAATCAATGAGGTGTAAATATTGTAATCACTACTCCCTTCATACATTACATCAAAAATTTGTCCATAATCTATATTCTCATCAAGAGTATTGATGCTCCAGTCAGTACCATTAAAATCAGCAAGTTTCAATGCTCCGCTGTTAGTGTGATAATTATATAAATAACTGATGTAAATCGTATCATTTTTATCTATTGCAATTGAAGTATAACTCTTTTTTTCTAAAGTAGCCGTCGAAACAGTATCTATTTGCCAATCGCTATCTTTTTTTGCATGTCTTATATAGTAATAACCATTTTCATCACTGCTTGCATAACTTATATGTACTATATTTTTGCTGTCAACTGCTATTGAGGAATATTCACCAACTATTGCATTGGCAGTTGAGTCAACTGTCTCACTTTGCCAACTTCCTCCTGAATTTGTTGCATAACGCAATACTACATCACCACCTACTATACCATCATAGCTTATGTGTATACTATCATTTGCATCAACAACTATAGATGAAAAAGTATTGGCATTTTCATCTATATTAGTTATATCCCAGCTACCGGAACTATTTGTTGCATATGATAAATTACCATCAATAATAAAGCTTATATGAGCAGTACCATCTGCTTCAACAGCTATAGAGGTATCTACAGCATAAATATACTCTTTCGAATACACAAAATCGGATGTCCAAATACCACCATTATTAGTAGCAAATTTAATACTGTTATTTATAGCATCAAAATAACTTACATAGAGTTTATCATTAGAATCTATTGCTATAGAAGCCTTACTTCCAACAGAAAGATTATCATCAATTATTTCATAATGCCAAGTTATGCCGTCAAAAAAAGCATGATAAAGCTTATCACCACCATAAACTATATGTGTTGTATTATTGCTATCAACGGTTACAGATCGTTGAGATGGTAGTTTTATAAATTTTGGATTATATGCAAAGTCAATTTTCCAATTGTTTAAAATATAAGTGCTTTGACTTGCTACTGCATCTTGTAAGATAAAACTGATAAAAAATAGAAAAATAGAAAATATTTTTTTCATTGTTTAGTTCCTCCAAAAACCCCTATTGCTGAACCATTAGATATACTATCTAATTGAAAACTACCTCCAATACTTTCAACATTTGGACCATAAAAACCTCCATTAATATTTCCACTAATTCCTTCAACATCACTATCACTACTTGAAGCTATACTATTACTTTCAAAATAGTAAGGAGTTACTAAACCATCTGTAATCTCAAATTTCCAGGTTGGTTCATCAGCAGCTTGAAATTGCATTACACCTGAAAGTGTCTGAGCACCAAAATCTATACTCATATCAAATGTTCCTGTTGCAATTTTACCGTTTGTAATAGCGGCTACATCACCTGAATAACTAGCTGTAATATGATCTGTAATATATCCTTCAACTGCTTCTGCCGGCGAAACTGTACCATTAACCCAAGTATCTACAGGATTATTTTCATTATCCATCCAGTATCCAAATGACATATAGTCATCACTATATAATGTTTCTTCTAAACCACTATCTTCAATAGTATCTATATCCACAGTTGTTTCACCATTTGAAGGATTAGGAATATCTACTTCAACTGTTGTACTTTGCGATGGATCATAAACTTCTGTATTAGGTGGACTTGATATGCTTCCTGCTTCAGCATCTGTTCCTGCTGTCTCACTATCTGTAGGATTCGGTATATTCTCTGATACAGTTTCTATTTCATTATTCACTGTATTTATAATATCATTTGAGTTTTGTGTATTAACAGTATCTTCTGTAATTTCTACAATGGTATCTATATTTTCAGCTATTCTTACTATATCTGTATCTGTTACAATTACTGCATCAGAGATTTGATTTGAATGTTGTTCTATTGCAATATCAAGATTTTGATTATCAGTAGTTTTATTCTCTGTATCAGCTACTAGCTTTTCATCATTGGAAACATCTTGATTACTACTAGTTGTCTCATTGCTTTGCTCAGTTTTAAAAGTTTCATCTTTCTGCTCTTTTTCTGTAGAAGTTTTTTTTATTTCTTTATTTTTTTTATCTTCTTTTGCTTTCTTTTTACTAAATTCATCAATATCTCCAGCTACAAAGTCTCTTGGAGGTGTAGGAGAAGAGTTTGGTTTTACTTCTGTTATCTTTCCAGCCTCAACATAAACACTTTTACCATTAAAATTAGACATAACACTTATAGCTCCCTGAGTACAAGCTATTTTATCACCTTTAATAGGGGATGCTTCAATAATAATTTCTGTACCTCTAATACCTATAGTTGCATTCTTCGTTTTTAACTTAAACTTTTTAGGTGCTATTTTTCCTATTTTTCCTGTAATTGTTCTAAACAAACCTTTTGTCATACCAAATGATACTTTTGATTTTTTAGAATCCTCAAAAAGATACTCTTTTATTGAAAATTTACTATTTCTTCCAATAGTTACAACTGTTTTATCATTAAATATCAACTGTACTTTACTATTTTCTTTAGTTATAACAATATCTTTATCTTCTATAGAACTACCAGTATTGGCTATGATTTTTTTTCCAGACCTTTGAATATAAGCTTCTCCTTTAACAGCAGCAACCACTCCAACCTTAGCAACTAAACTATATGCTGAAATCATAAAAATAATAAATGCAATCAATAACTTTTTCATAGCTAAAACTCTTTAATAATATTTATATTTGCATAACTTTTTTTATATGCAGAAGATGGATGATTTGAATAATTTTTTATATGTCCTATACTACCCTGAAATATAAATCCTTTACTCATTTTTTTAGTAAAACTGATTGAAAAATTGTAGTACCTGTCTTTTCTTTTTGTTCCATAAAGAGAATCTATATCTTTGTATTTAATATCTCTATACAATAGTTTTAGACCAAAACTTTTATCTTCAGTAAATTTATATACAGTACCTAACCCAAGAGCAATTGCATCTAAATCAATATTTGTTAAAACACTATCAATTTTTCTCTCTTGTTGGTAACTAATTGTTGGATTAATAAAAAACTTATTACTTAACTTTTTTTGTATCGATAAAAATATTTCATAAAAATTTGCATCTCTCTCCTTATTTAATAAACTTTCAGGTATTTTTCTTTGAAATTTTAATGAAATTTTGTACATAAAAGTTTTTGACAACATATATTGTAAAGATGGAGAGAAGTAAAAAGTATGTAGATATGGATTAGAACCATAAAACATTCTTTCATAGCCAATAGCTAAATCTACTAAATATTTATTTTTCCTATAAGAAATAGCAGGAGAGTAACTATAAAAAAATATATTTTTATCTGAATATTTCTCCATTGTTTTCAAAAAAAACAAAAAGTTATTTTTTAAAGCAAAACCTCCAGGATTACCAATATCATACAGATGATTTAATATGAGTATCTCTTGATGAGCATAATCACTGTCATATGTAACAGTATTGTCAAGATTTATCTGTAATTTTGGAATATAATATTGTTCATCAACAGGAGAGTTGTTTACATTGGAGTCATAAGATATTCCGACAACTGCTATTGCTTTTAAAAAAGATTTTTTTCTAGATTTTTCAATTGCTTTCAAATATTTTTTTACATTTAGTTTTACCTGTACAGGAATGTTCTCTTTTAATATTTCTTCAAAAAGATTTTTTGATTTATCTAGTTTTTTAGTTTCAAAATATATCTTTGCAATTTCTAACTTTGCTCTAATATTAGTAGGTTCAAGCATTAAAACTCTCTCAAATGCACTAATAGCCTCTTCAAATTTTCCTAGTTTATATGCACTTCTTCCAAGATAGTATTGCCATTTAATATTTTTTAAATTATTTAATAAATATCTATTTAATACCTCATAAGACTTTTCATATTTACCATTTTTATAGTAGTAAATTGCTCTCTTTAATTTTTGGTCTTCTTTTTTATTTATATTTGAATAATTTTTTAAATTACTTCTACTACTGTGTAATTCTGTACTATTATTTCCTGCATTAAGAATAGAATAAAAAAGAAGTAAAATAAAAATCTTTTTCACACTTTTTACCTTAAATATAAAATGCAACTTTTTTCATTTTACTTTAGAGTAGATTATGGTAAACTTAATTTACTTAATAGAAAAAAATTATATTATAAAGTAAATTTTTGTTTAAAATAACTGGAGTTAAAAGCTAATGATACTATGAATAAAAAAAAATTATACATCATATCTACTTCCATAATAGTTACACTTTCAATAATATTCGGATATTTATATCATTATGAATTACTTAATCCTTTTGATAAAAAAATAGTAGATCTAATGTTCAAAATTAGAGGCTATCAAATACCTAGTAAAGATATTGTCATCATAGATATTGATGAAAAAAGTTTGAATGAACTAGGACAATGGCCCTGGTCTCGCAATAAAGTTGCAAAAATTTTATACAATCTTAAAAATGCTGGAGCCGGAATAATAGGTCTTGACATCGTTTTTTCAGAACAAGACAACAGTTCTCCTAAAAAAATTTTAACAGAGCTTGGAATAGAATATCAAAATGCTCCCGATTATGATGAAATACTTGCAAAAGCAGTTTCTGAAACACCAACTATTCTTGGATATATATTTGATTTTGAAAATGACAGTAATCTAGAAGGGAGTTCTCCTGAAATTCCTGTTATTTTTATAGAAAAAAATCGTCCAAAAGAGTTAGATTTTATAATTAAAGCAAAACGTGCAATACTAAATATTCCAATTATTCAAAACAACGCTTATTCTAGTGGTTTTTTCAATACAATTCCAGATAACGATGGTATTGTTCGTACAGTCCCACTTATAGTACGTTACGATGACTCTATTTATCCATCTTTGTCATTAGAAATTGTGCGAGCTATAATTGGAGTTAATAAAGTTTATATTAATTATACTTCATCCGGTGTCACATCTGTACAAATGAATGATTTAATCATACCAACCGATCGTTTTGGAAGATTGCTTGTTAATTTTAAAGGACCAGCTAAAAGTTATACTTATCTTTCTGCCTCAGATATATATAACAATAAATTTAACTATGATCTTATTAATGGAAAAATTGTATTAATTGGAACTTCAGCATCAGGATTACTAGATCTTCGAGCTACTCCATATGATAGTACATTTCCAGGAATTGAAATTCACGCAAATACCATTGACAACTTAATAAATCAAACATTTATCACTATACCTGACTGGATAGAAGTTGCTGATATTTTAGTAATGATTACAATATGCTTAATATCTGTAATTATATTCTCAATAACACCTCCATTTTTATTAACACTATTTATACCTCTTATTTTTGGAGGTTTTTTTATATTTTTATATAAAATGCTTTTTGAATATCATATTTTACTTAATACTATATTTCCATTACTTCTTTTAATATCACTATTTTCTATTTCAACAATAATTAATTATTTTTATGAAATACGTATTAAAGAGATTATAAAAGACAAATTTGCAAAAAAAGTTTCTCCTCAAGTTGTAGAGGAGTTACTTAACAGTCCTGAATCTGATGCATTTGATATAAAAGAGAAGGAAATTACAATATTTTTTAGTGATATTAGATCTTTTACTTCAATTTCAGAACAGATAGGAAACCCTAAACGTCTTATTGAATTACTTAACAGATATATGACACCAATGGTAGATATTATTATAAACAATAAAGGAACAATTGATAAATTTATTGGTGATGCAATTATGGCTTACTGGAATGCACCACAAAATTTAGATAATCACCAAGATGCAGCTGTAACATCTGCTCTTGAACAGCTGCAAATGCTTGAAAACCTTAATAATTCATTTAAAACTGAAGGACTGCCTGTTATAAACATAGGAATTGGAATTCATACAGGATTAGCAACAGTTGGGGAAATGGGTTCACAAGGACGGAACGATTATACTGTAATTGGTGATAATGTAAACCTTGCTTCAAGACTTGAGGGATTAAATAAATATTATGGAACTCAACTTATCATTTCACACTTTACAAAAGACAAACTTCATAAAACATATATTACACGCGAACTAGATACCGTGTTAGTAAAAGGGAAAAAACATCCAGTTACTATATACGAAGTTCTTGGATTTGGAACTCCAGATGAGAAGTTGAAAAAAGAATTAAACTTATATGAAAAAGCCTTATCTAAATATAAAAATAGAGATTTTACTGATGCAAAATATTTTTTTGAAATAATCTATAAAAATTCTCCAAAAACTCTTTATAAAATATATATTGAACGTTGCAACAACTTTATTAAACATCCTAATAAATTTAATGCAATTTATGAATTTACTACCAAGTAAGTGAAACTTCATCAATCTGTTCAGGATGTAAATGTTTTTTAGCATATTCAAGATAAATTTTTTTTTCATAAAAAAACTTTACCATATCATAATCTAACTCATTATCTTTTGCCATAAAATAGAGAATTTTCATTGCTTCAGAAAGTTTTTTTGGTGTCTTATATGGACGATCCGGTGCAGTCAATGCTTCAAATATATCTGCAATAGCTAAAATTCTTGCTTCAAATGGAATTTCATCACCCTTTAATCCATTAGGATACCCTTTTCCATTTAGTTTTTCATGGTGAGCACCTGCAATTTCTGGAATACGGCTATATTTTTTAGGAAACGAAAGCCTTTTTAAAATCTTTTGTGTTTCAATAACATGATCCATAATTTTTTTTCTCTCTTGGTCAGTTAATGTACCTTTTCTGACACTAAGAGCTTCATATTCATCTTGTTCAATAAGTTTATTTAATTTGCCATCAATTTCTACAAATATTTCATCATATATCTTTTTAAGTCTTTCAACTTTTTCATCACTAAAAAACTCACTCCCTCTATTTGACTCTTCTAAAAAATTCGTAATTTCATCTAAAATTTTATTATCAGAGTATTTGCTATTAATATACTCTTTCTTATATGTTTTGCCAATATCTCTTTTTAATATTTCTATTTTTAATTTTATGCAATTAATTCGATCATAAATACTTTCAAGCTTTGTCTGTTTGTTTATTAAAAAATCAGGTGTTGATATTTTGCCAATATCATGCATTAATGCTGAAAGATAGATCTGTTGCAACTCTTCATCATTAAAATATATATCTTTATATATGCCACTATTATCTGAGACTATTGCTTTTGCAAGCATCATAGTAATTTCAACCATACGGCGAATATGGTCACCTGTAAATGGTGATTTTTCATCTAATGTAGTAGCAAGAGAGTTTAGAAAAGATATTAACATATGCTCTAAATCATATATTAAAAGCTGATTGCGCATTAAAAGTGCTGCTTGTGAAGCCAATGATTTAGTAATATTCTCATCATCTTTACTAAAAGGAACTATATCTCCAAGATTATTTTGTCTATTAATAAGTTGAAGTACTCCTATTACTTCACCTTCATGATTTTTCATAGGTATAACAAGCATAGATTTTGATCTATATCCTGTCATTTGATCAAACTTTTTTGTACCACTGAAGTTATAACGCTTATCATTATATACATCTGCTATATTTATAACCTTGCCAGTTAAAGCAGATGCAGCAGCAACCATTTCCCAATTTTTGTCTCCATTTTCATGGTATAAAGGAACAAGAGGCCAATCTGGTTTATCTTCTGAATTTAATCCTTTATTTATTTGCAAAGTTTCATTTTGAATTATTTGAAATTCAAGATTTTTATGCTCTTGATCCATAATATAAAGAGTCCCGCCATCAGCATTTGTAAACTCTCTTGCTGCATACACAATCATATTAAAAAGTCTGTTTTTATCAGTTTGTGCTGTCAACATTGTTCCAATATGCATTAAACGAGCAAAATTTTCATCAGAATTTTCAAATTTATCTATATTTTTATGTAGTCCGCTTTCATAGTCTATGAAATCACCATCATCAATTACTGTTACACCTATTTGTGAAAGTTTTATAGACTTTTCTATGTTTTGTAAAATCTCCTGTTTATGTGATGGTTTTATATGATTTATATATATATTTATATCTTTTCGTTTTAGATTAGAAAGTTGTTTTTCCAATATTGAAGGAGTAAGATGACAACTTACTTTTGCTAAAGACTCATATCCATTAGGAAATGATACTTCAAAAATAGCAGCAGTAATATTACTATTTCTATTTATCTCTTCTGTAATTGAAGGACAAAGATAAGTATCAGATGAAAATAGTATTGAGTTTTTGCCATTATCTATAATATATCCACAACTTCCTTCCATATGATGGTTTTTTATTGGTATTAATGATAAATCCCTTATTTTAAAACGCTGACCATACGATAATGGTACTAAAGTTACAACAGGTTCTCCCCTGTCATTAATAGCTATTTTTGTATAATCAGTCCAAATTTCATTACAAAAAATATGATTTTTTATATTTGAAAGAGTCTTTTCAATCCCATAAATATAAAATGTTTTATCTCTTTTATCAAAAATACTATCTATTAGATATGGAATATCATTTATATGATCAAGATGTGAATGAGTTAAAAATAGATGATTGATCTCAGTAAAGTCATATTTATAACCTTTAATTATATTACCTGCATCTATTAAAATATCTTGAGCAACCTGAATACAAGTAGTAAAACACTCTTTTGTCTTACCACCATATGATCCTAAAAATTTAATTCCTTCCATTAGAAGCCTTTTTTAACTCTGGTTCTGGCTTACCAAAATAGTACCCTTGAAATTGTTCTATTCCAATATCTTTAGCAGCTTTAAAAACCTCTTCACTACTTACAAATTCAGCTACAGTTCCAACTCCAAGAGCTTTAGAAAACTGAACTATTGATTTTACAATTTGATATGATTTTTCATCATTAGGAAGATTTCTGATCAATGATCCGTCTATCTTTATAAAATCAGGTTGAAGTGTTGCAAGATATGAGAAGTTTGAATAACCTGTTCCAAAATCATCAATCGCTATCTTTGCACCTAAACTCCTTATTGTCTCAACAAAACGCTGAGCTTCTTCATAACCATCCATACTTTCACTCTCAAGTAGTTCAAAAATAATTCTCTCAGGTTCAGGAAATCTTTTCACTTCCTCATAAATCATGTTCATAGTATCTCTATTAAGCAAATCTATAATACTCAAATTTATTGATACTGCATAAGGTAATGATTTAAATTGCTCAAAACTTTTTTGAACTACTACTCTTGTTAAAGAGTGGTAATATTTTGATCTTTTAACCACATCTAAAAAGAGCCCAGGAGGTACTATATTGCCACTCATATCGATCATTCTAACCAATGATTCATATTTGATTATATTACCATCTTTATCAACAATAGGCTGATAATATGGAACAATATGATCTGACAATATAGCTATTCTAACTGCTTTAAGCATCTCAATATTTTGCTTCTCTTCAGCTCTTTGTTGTGGTTTTTTATCATAAACATAAACATCAATATGCCTATTTTCTGCTTCGTGTACAGCTATATCTGCTTCTTCAAGCAAAAATTCATTAGATGTACTAACACCCACATGAACTTCAATATTTATATCAAAGTCTAACTCTTCAAAAATAAATGTACCCTCTTCTATATCTATAACTATATTTTTCAAACATTCAACAAACTCATCAAGAGTCCTATCTTTAAATCCAAGTAGAACAAACTCATCTGAACCACTTCTATATAATTTTAACTCCCCATTATACTCTTCAATCATTGCAGAAATTCGTTGAGAAAGTGCAAGTAAAATCTGATTTCCTACCTCAACTCCATAAGTATCATTTATTGATTTAAATCTGTAAATATCAATAAGTGCCAATTTACAATCAGGCATAGATTTAATATCTTTCTCTAATGCAACTCTATTTGGAATTTTTAATTCAGGATCCATTAATATTTGCGACTCAAGTTCACGCCTAACCTCTTCTAACTCTTTTGTTCTGGAAGCAACAGCCTCTTTTAACTGTGTATAATAACTACGCAACATTTTTCCAAGTTCAATAAGATCATTTTTAATTAATGAAATTTCATCATCTCCCTTTTCGGGTTTTATTTTGTCAACAATATCAAATTGTTTATGCCTAAAAGCTTCACTCAATTTATATACTGAATCTATTCTTGACTTTAAACGTCTTGCAATAATATACATTACTAAACCAAAAAGCAAAATCACGGCTAAAACTATAGAGCCATGCATCAGCATTCCAGTTAAAAAGTTTTTATTATATTCTGAAATAGGATGAAGTACTCCTACTTTTCCTATCTCCTCACCTCTAAAACCTATAAGTGACTGAAGTGTAAGCAAATACTCTTCATCCTTAAAATCAATTGTCTGTACTCTTTTTGAAAAATCAATTTTTTCTATTATTGTGTTATTTACACCTTTTGTTTTTGCACCCAAAAGCCAATCATTCCAAGATTTTCCCAAATTAGCATAATATTTGTATGCATTAGGTGAAAGATAACGTAATGCCTCTAACCTATAAGTTAAAAAAACAGGAACTTGTACTAACTTTCCTAAAAAATCAGGGAGCCACTCTAACTTTGCACCAAGAGAAAGCCCTCCAAGTATTGTTCCATTTTTATCAAAAATAGGATATGTAGAACGTACCCCTGCATAAGATTTGCATACCATTAAGTGGTCACTTGGCTTAAATGAACTAGTAACCCAAACAATATCACCACGCACATTTTTTACATTTATAGGCTTAATTGAACTATTTGAAAAATTATAAAAGTTTTCTGCAGGAGGTTTAAAAAAGTGAATTTCATAAAGTAGTTTTTTACTATATGCAAGTTTCCAAAAACTACTTAAATGTTTTTCTATAATTTCAGGCTTATTATAAAGATAAGCATCGATTACCTCTTTATCATTTGCAATCATCATTGACAAAAGATGCAACTGCTCCTTTTTTAACCTTAGTAGTAAATTCAAATCACTAGAATCAGTTTTTAAAAAAGTTTGTTTATATTTTTCTAACCCACTATAATAGTTTGTTATCTCAGCAAGAAAATATAAAACTACTATAAATAGCGTAGTCAATATAACAAAGCGGAAAGAAATTTTCATTTATTGTAGTCCATCATAAAAAATTGTAAAATAGAGCATTACTTATTTTAAACTTATATTTTAACATTTCCTATATTATCATAGTAACATTAAAAAAAAATATAAACCTACTTAGGCTTTAACTAAATCAAGAATAGTTTTTACAATCTTACAAGCTCCATTTTGACTTATCATTGTTCCAAGTCTCTTACTAACTACTTCTATATTTGAGTCAATAATATTTAAAAAAATATCTCTCTCCAACATATTTTGTCTTACAACCCAACCTGCATTCATTCCAACATGGTAAGCAGCATTATAGTATTGATGATCTCCTGCAGCATAAGGGTAAGGAATAAACAGAGTTGGAATTTGAGCAGCGGTAAGTTCCCACAATGTACTAGCTCCTGCACGACTTACAGCAAGATCTGCTTTTTCAATACGTAAATAAATCTCTTTATCAAATGCAAAAACATCTGCTTCTATATTTAATTTTTTATACTCTTTACTTACACGCTCATAATCACGCTTGCCAGTCTGATGAATAATTCCAATTCCCAGTTTTTGAAGTTCTGGAGCAAGTTGCAAAGCAAAATCGTTAATTGCCTTGGCTCCTTGACTTCCTCCTAAAAAAATAACTCTTTTAACTTCAGATCGCACACGAGCAGTTTTAAAAAAGTTTTCACTAACAGGGTAATCTACAGGGTCACTGCCATATGAAGAGAAAAAGTGTTTAGAAAAAGGTTTTAAAATCTTATTTAAACGACCTGTGAGAGCATTTTGTTCATGTATAAAAAGTGGTATTCTTATCAAAATAGCAGCAAATGATGCAGGAGCAGCAGAAAAACCGCCTACACTGAGAACTGCATCAATATTGTGAGCTTTCATAAACTCTTTTGCCTGCAGCATTGATTTGAATATTTGTGATATAGAGTAAAGTTTGTCTAGCCCTTTTTGATTGACTACACCTCTAGTAGGAAGAAAGAGCTTATCTTTAAAATCATCATCTTTTTCAAACCAGGCTCTGTCTTGTCCACTTTCAGAGCCTATGTAGTATGTATTTATACCACGCTTTAAAAGCTCATCTTTCACAGACCTGACAATAGCTAAATGCCCACCAGTTCCACCACCAGTTAAAAGAATGTTACAATGTTGCATAAATATCTTCCAGCATTCCTAGAAGCTTTTCATAACTTATATTTGAGTCACTCTTTAAAATCTCTTGCATTACGACATTATCTTCTTTCCCATTCCAAACCTTCTTGTAAGAACCCTCTTTATAGCCGTGTTGCTGTCTAAATTGGTTGAGTGCATTTTTACCTATATAAAGTCGATATACATCATCAAAACTCATTCCTGTAGCATCAACACACTCCCAAAATTGACCAATAAGTTCTTCTTGATATACTTCATCATCAGTTTTGATCAATGCCAGTGCCATCAATGTCTCAAATGGTTCTAACAACTCATCTATTCTGCTGTTTTCACTCTCACTCCACTCTTTTGGAAGTTTTATACTGCTATTTTTCATTACTGAGACTGCAAGTTTAGCTGCATCTTCACTACTTTGAAATTGTAAAAGATAACTCATTACAAAGTGCCAAATATCAACCATCTCTATCTTGATATTTTCCAAATCTATTCCACCGGCAATATTTTTCCAATGCTTCCAGCTAAAACTATCGATTAATTCTGCACTCTCCATAACAATACAACGTTTCCAATTTATAACTTTTCCCTGCTTGGTAACACCATCACGCCAATGAGGTCCGTTTGTATCGTCATTCAACCTCTCTTGCAATTTAAACATCTCTACCATTTTCTCAGTCATGCTAAGGCTCCTTCGTAAGTTTGCTCTTTAAATATTAGTTTCATTTTTATACATAAAAATGTAGTAGCTTCCTTTTGTTTTTCCAATTTTTTTTAAAACACCTTTTTTAACTAGGTTAGATAAAATCTCTCTTGCTCTTCTCTCTTTTATGTTTAAAATTTTTTCTACATCATTTGAAACTATTTTTTCATTTTGTTTTAGAACTCTAACTATTTTTTCTTCTTCAAAAGATAATTCGGCGATATTCGGCACTTTTTCGGCGCTATTCGGCACTTTTTCACCAGTTTTCCTATAAAAAACTATACTTATAAAATTTCCACTCTCATCTATTTCAAATTTGATTCCTTTTTCATCACATAATTTTTTAATCTTTCCAATGCCACTACCCCAACTTTCAATATATTTTAGTTCTCTAAATAAATTTGCCAAGACTCTGTTTCTAAGTTCACTTCTCCCACTCATCACTTCTTCAAGAGTTAGTCCATTTGGAAAACCACCTGGTGAAACAATCTCAACCATATCATCATAAACAGCTACTTTTATATCACTATTTCTTGTATAATCTCTATGTATAACTGCATTTAAAAGTGCTTCTCTAAGAGCAATCAAAGGAATTTCTAGCTCCTCTTTTAGTTGCAAACCTTCAACTTTTGCAAACAGATTTAGATGATTTTGTAAAAATTGTAAAGTATTATTTAAATTACTAAAGAGATCTTTATTAAACTCTTTTTTATCTATAAATATCTCTTTCGTAACTCCTCTAAATCTCGCACACTTGATTGTGCTATTGTCAAATTTACCAAGGGTTATACATAAAGCATTTGTAGGTAAATCACTACTATTTAAACTTTTAATCAGCTTCAAGTTTTTTAACTTTTTGTAGTCGCAACTTTTGCCTATTTTTTCAAACTCATTATAAATGATATTAAAATTTAAATTATCTAAACCTATTTCAAAATTCTCTTCTTCATCAAAACTTTTATTAAATCTTTGTCTTTGAAGCTCTGTTATCATTACCTCATCTGCAACTCTATTTGTTGATCCAACTCTAATTATTGTACCTTTTAGCTTACCTTTGTTTTTTAAGTAATATGGTAAAAGTGAACCACGAAATACTTCAACTACTAAAACAACTTTCCCATCTATATTTTGAGCATAAATTTCTGGTAAAATATTTGGATAACACAAATCACTTACAATTGAGCTAATCTTTTCTTCATACTCAAAAACTCTATCTTCATCAATTCCAATAATTTCTCTTTTATCATTTACTCCAACTATGATCTTTCCGCCACTAGTATTGCTAAAAGCAATAACAGTTTTTGCAATTGCTTCATTTGATGGTAGTTTCTCTTTTAATTCAAGTTTTTTACTTTCACCTTTTTGGATTTCTTGTTTTAACATCTTATTATCTTTTTAATACGTTATATATTCATCTCTACATTTTAACTTTCTTGCTCATAGAAAGAGCCAGACCAACTCCTATTGACATAGCAACAATTTGAGAACCGCCATAACTTAAAAATGGTACAGCAATACCTTTAAGAGGTATAACCCCGCTGATACCAAGGGCATTTATTAAAAATGCAAAACCTATGATCATTGCTAAACCAGCACAATAGAGATAATTGACATTGTTATCACTTCGTCCAGCAATTTTAAGTAGTCTAAAAATAACAACCATCAAAAGCATTACAACAGCTGCTACACCAAGGACTCCTATCTCTTCAGCCATCCCTGCAAGCACGAAATCCGTATGTACTTCACTTAAAAAGCCAAGTTTTAAAACTCCATTTCCAAGACCAACCCCAAAGAGTCCACCATTGTGAATTGCGTGTAAAGAGTTACTGATCTGGTACGGCTCTTCTGCCAAATTTACTTTTGGAACTGCACTTGCCCATTGAGGAAAAATCTTGGCAATACTGTTTTGAATCATATAGTACCAGCCTTTAAAACGCTCAATACGGTGGGGAGAGGTAACAACAAACCCTGCTATAGCAATTGCTCCAACAAGAATAGATGCACCAAAAAACTTTAAACTGCTACCTGCAAATATCATCATTCCCAAAAGTGTAAGTGCCAGCAAAACTACCTGTCCCAAGTCATTTTGAAAAATAGCAATTATAAACATTACAGCAATAAATATTATGAAATATGGCAACAGCATGGAAAGCTCTTCTTTTAGGGTATATCGAAACTCTTTTGAGCGTTCCATATGTTTAGGTAATACTTTACGGGAAAAACTCCATGCAATGAAATAGGCAAATCCAATCTTAAAAAACTCAACAGGTGCCAAAGATAGTGGACCTAAGCGAATCCATCGTTTTGCCCCTCCAACTTCTCTGGCTATAGACTCAGGCAAAAACGGAATAGCAATCATCATTAATGCAGAGATAATAAAAATAGAAAATCCAATTTTTGTAGCTACTTTGTTTGAATCTTGTCGTGCAATAAACCACATTAAAAAAATTCCAATCATTCCAGCACTAAATTGACGTATAAAAAAGTGCCATGGCTGTACATTAAAAAGTAGCACAGTATATGCTGAGAGCGAATAACTGAAAATTATTCCAATAACAATTAAAGCAGTAGTAGCTAAAAATAGAGGTCTGTCTATCATGTTTTCTCGTAAAAGATTTTTTGATATTATATGCTACTTTAACTGATAAAAGGTTTGTCTCTTATGATACTCCATAATCTATTACTTACAATTTTGTTTCTGCTCTTACTAAATGGATGTGAATCAACAAACCATAATGTTGAGAAACCAATAGAACCATCATTTATTCAATACTCCGTAAAATCATATAAACAGACAATGCAAATTTTAGACAGATTGGGATATACACAAGAAAAATTTAAAAAAGGAATGAAAAAAATACCAAAAGTTTTAATAACTCATATAGCAATGAGATGGGGAAGAGATGCAAAAAAGATTCCTGTATCTACCAAAAAAAGTATCTTTTTAAGGTTAATGGCATCTGAAGCTCTTATTGCCAATGAAGAGGTAAAAAAAGATAGAGAAAAACTTTTGTCAATTATAAATAAAATTGGACACAGCCCAATAACTCGTCAAGAGTCTGAATGGCTTAGAAATATAGCTAAAAAGTATAAAGTTATAAAGTCTGATTCAGATATTTTGTCAAAAAAAGAGATTAATAAACTTGTTCAAAGAGTTGATACTGTTCCTCCATCTTTAATAGTCGCTCAAGGTGCAATAGAGAGTGGATGGGGTACATCCAGATTTGCAGTTGAAGGAAATGCTCTCTTTGGTCAGTGGAGCTTTAGCAATAAAGCACTAAAACCAAAAAATCAACGTAAACACCTTGGAAACTATGGTCTTGCAACATTTGATACACCGCTTGATTCAATAAGATCATATATTTTAAATTTAAATACTCATCCGGCATATAAAGAGTTTCGCAAACGAAGGATGATGCTAAGAAAAGCCAACCTTCCGCTAACAGGCATAGCACTGACAGATACACTAAAATCATACTCAGAAAGAGGAGAAGAGTATGTTAATGACTTAAACCGCTTAATAAAGTCAAATCACCTTGAATGGTTGGATTATGCACAGTTAAGCAGTGAAAAACCTGTTATAATTCATCCAGAAGAGTAGATAAATCAAAAATTTGGAATGGTTTTTGCTTGGATAAATTTACAGTTGACAGGAGGGTTTAGATGGAGATAAATCACGCACATACCTTAATGGCTAAAGCTCTTGATTATAGGGCATTAAGACAAGATTTAATAAGCTCAAACATTGCAAATGTAGATACACCTTTTTATCGTTCAAGAGATATTCTTTTTGAAGATGCTTTAGTAAAAGAGCGTGAAAAACTTCATAACCTTCCATCTAAAAAGTTGCAAATGGCTGTAACAAGTCCAATGCACCTTCAAGGTAACGAGAATGATTTTCCTCCAAAAGCAGAGATTTTCTTCCGCGATGGACATATGGCAAGAAATGATGGAAATACCGTTGACCTTGATGTAGAGACAACCGAAATGGCAAAAAACGGTACTATGTACAATGCATTGGTTATGGCATTAAAGAAAAACAGTATGCTATTTAAAAGTGTCATAGACTCTTCAGCAAAAATATAAAGGGATTGATAGATGAGTTTTTTAAACAGTTTTGATATAAACGGTTACGGACTTTCAGCGCAACGTTTCCGTGTAAATGTCATCAGCTCAAACATCGCCAATGCAAACACAACACGCACAGATGAAGGCGGTCCATACAGAAGACGAGAAGTTGTTTTTAAATCTTTCAATTTTGATAAAGTTTTAAATAGTAAAATTGAAGAAAAGAGTGATTTTCTTCCATATGAAGATCCTTTGGATGAAGGAATGGAAAACAAAACGGCAGTTCCACCTTTAATGGGTGTATTAGTTGACAAAGTTGTACGTGACGACAGTGAACCTAAAATGAAATATGACCCTTCTCATCCAGATGCTAATGCCGAAGGGTATGTTGCCTATCCAAATATTAACCCTGTCGTCGAAATGGCCGATCTTATAGAAGCTACAAGAGCTTACCAAGCAAATGTAGCAGCATTTCAAAGTGTCAAATCAATGGCAACAAGTGCAATAGATCTGCTAAAAGCGTAGTTAACAAGGATTAAGTGATGGATAAAAACATTCAGAGTATTGGGCAGCTTTCAACAAATGATCTGCTTCAATCTAAAAACAAGAGTACAGCTAAAGTTGAAGGTAGTAGTTTTGGCGATGTTCTCAAAAAGTCCATCGGAGAGGTAAACGATATACAAAAAGCCGGTGAAAAAGCGATGGAAGATATGGCAACCGGACAAGTAAAAGATTTGCATCAAGCTGCACTGGCTATTGACAAAGCTGAAATGAATATGAAACTTATGCTTGAAGTAAGAAACAAAGCTATAAACGCTTACAAAGAGATTCTGCGTACACAAATCTAACAGGACTGCCGTGTCAAATTTTTTCTCATCTTCAAAAGAACTGGACGAACGTATTGGTAAAAAGACCAAACTTCTCCTGCTTCTTATTATATTTACTTTTGGTATATTTGTCTTTATTGGCTCTATCTCACACACTGCTATAAAAGAACGCCATATTCCACGACTTGTTATCAGTGAAACAAACAGAGCTTTACGTGGAGATATACTGAGTAAAGAGGGTTTTAAACTAGCATTTAGCCAAAAACTATATAAAGCTATGGTAAATACCTACAACATTGATCCTGACAAAAAAGATCTTTTTATAAAACTTTTTAGCATCTACAGTGGAATTAGTGAAAAGACAATTAGAAAACGGGTAAGCAAAAAGGGAAATGTTGTTCTATCTTACTCTATAGATGCTAACCGAGCCAAATATCTAAAAGAGTTGGCACGAAAACTTCGAATTTTAAAAGTATTTATTCCATATGAAGATAAAAAAGGTCATATCATCAAGTATGGTCTTAGCCTTACAGAGAGTGGAGAATCAAGAATTTTTTCATACAAAGATAGCTTTGAACCTATTTTAGGCTTTATGAAAAAGAGTGAAGATGATGGCTTTACCAGACCAATTGGTGTTAAAGGATTGGAAAAGTCATACCAAGAGGCACTACGTCCCATACAAAATGGCATTGTTGAAGGATTAAGAGATATTGGAAACAGTATTATTTTAGATGGAAACAGTTTTGTTAAACCACCTATTAATGGAATGACCCTTCTTTTGAATATTCCAATGAGTCTGCAAAAAAGCATTGAAGTAGTTTTACAGAAAGCTAAACGTGAATTGCAGGCAAAAGAGATTGTAGCCATTGTTATGGATTCTAAAACAGGAAAAATCAGAGCAATGGCAACTTCAAACAGATTTGATCCAAGCCACATAAGAAAGAGAGATTACCCTTCACTAAATGTAACTGCTATAGAATATACTTACGAGCCAGGTTCTGTTATAAAACCAATCACATTCTCTTTATTACTGCAAAATCACAGAGTAAATCCATATGACATTGTTAGAACCTATAATGGTCGCTATAAACTTGGACGCAAAATCATTACTGACGAACATAGAGAAGAGTGGATGAGTGCAGAAAATGTCATAGTTTACTCTTCAAACATAGGAATTGCTCAGCTGGCTCAACGTCTTGATGGAATTGACTTTATTGAAGGATTTAAAAAATTTGGGTTTACCCAAAAAACAGGCATAGACCTTCCATATGAACATGTTGGAATTATGCCAAATACTCTACAGATGGAAAATGAAATTTACAAAGCTACTGTAGGCTATGGGTATGGAATAAGAACTACACTCATACAACTAGTATGTGCATATAATGCTTTCAACAACAATGGTCGTATTTTAGAACCTAAAATTGTAGATACCATCATAGACCATACAGGTAAAAGGTACCAAGTTGAATCATTTACAGAGCCAAAACAAGCTATAACTGCAGCAACTGCGACACAGATGAATAAAATACTTCAAAAAGTTGTAAAGAAAGGAACAGGTAAAAAAGCCAGAACAGAAGGTTTAATTATTGGTGGAAAAACCGGTACTGCTCACATAGCTTCTAAAAAAGGTGGTTATGCTCAACTATATAACAGTACCTTCATAGGATTTGCTAATGATAAAAAACATCGCTATACTATAGGTGTACTGGTTAGAGAGCCTAAAAAACCACATAGCTACTATGCTTCACAATCTGCTGTACCCGTCTTTAAACAAATTGTTGATGTTTTGGTTGAGCAGGGAGAGTTGATCCCTGAACGCTCAAACCCATAAATTATCTATAAGACGAGTCTTCCCTACTTTTGCCGCAACAAGAATAATACTGTTTTGTATCTTAACTTTTTTCAAAGGTCTAAAGTCTCTATCTACAATGGCAATATACTCTACATCTATATCTTTCATAATTTCAGACATTTTAGCTTCAATTACTTCACTTGAAAATTCACCCGCCATAATAAGCCTTGAAGCAGCTTTTAAAGCACGTGAAATTGACAAAGCACGCTCTCTTTCCTCAGCAGAGAGATATACATTTCGGCTACTAAGAGCTAATCCGTCATCTTCTCTAACTGTCTCAACAGGAACTATCTCATAAGGTAAAAAGAGATCTTTAGCCATCTTTTGCAAAATTACAAGTTGCTGTGCATCTTTCTTTCCAAAATATGCTCTGTCAGGCTGTACAAGATTTAAAAGTTTCATTACAATCTGAACAACTCCGTCAAAGTGTCCAGGACGACGATTACCCTCTAAAATATACCCAAGGTAGGAAGGAGCTTTAAGCTTAACCTCATCAGAGTGGTACATAGAAGAGATTTCTGGCATAAATAGAATATCAACTCCGGCAACTTCACAAATCTTTTTGTCAGCCTCTTCTCGTCTTGGGTATTTGTCCAAATCCTCACCAGGCAAAAACTGAGTTGGGTTTACAAATATAGATACAACTACATTATCATTCTCAGCTCTAGCCTTTTGTATAAGAGAGAGATGACCTTGATGCAAAGCACCCATTGTAGGAACAAATCCTACACTGCCTGAAAATTTACTAATAGCATCTTTAAGTTCTTTTATATCTTTTGCAATTTTCATCAATAACCTTTATATAAAGTAAACATCTGTAAGCGACTTAATATAGTATAATTACGCAATTATATCAAAGGGATGAGTCCAATGGATAGTTATGAATTTTCAGAACTTATGAAAAAACTCAAGACAAAAGTTGAAAATATCAAAAATATTATTAAACCAGATACAATTAAGAAGAGACTGGCTGAAATCTCTGAAATGGAGATGCAAGAAGACTTTTGGAGTGATGCCAAAAAGGCTGGTGATATTCAAAAAGAGAAGAACCGATTAGAGCGCATCTTGAAACGATATGAAGATGCTGAAGGTGCAGTGAGTGATGCTCTGGATCTTTTTGAAATGGCAACAGAAGAGAAAGATGAAGAGACTCTGGAGCAACTCTTTTCAGAAGCACCTGAAATAGAAGAGCGTGTTAATAAAGTAGAGATAGAAGTTATGCTAAGCGGTCCACATGATGCAAACAATGCCATCGTCTCCATTCATCCAGGTGCAGGTGGTACAGAGAGCCAAGATTGGGCAAGCATACTTTATAGAATGTATCTAAGATGGGCAGAAAGACATGGCTTTAAAGTTGAAGTTCTAGACTACCAAGAGGGTGAAGAAGCAGGCATAAAAGATGTAAGTTTCATCATTAAAGGTGAAAATGCTTACGGGTACTTGAAAGTTGAGAATGGAATTCACCGCTTGGTTAGAATAAGCCCATTTGACTCAAATGCAAGACGGCATACATCTTTTACATCTGTTATGGTTTCACCTGAAATTGATGATGACATAGATATTGAAATAGAAGATAAAGATTTGCGCATAGACACATACCGTGCTTCTGGTGCAGGTGGTCAGCACGTCAACAAAACTGAAAGTGCTATACGCATTACGCATATACCTACAGGCATCGTTGTACAGTGCCAAAATGACCGCAGTCAGCACAAAAACAAAGCAACTGCAATGAAAATGCTAAAGTCAAGACTTTATGAGCTAGAGCTTGAAAAGAAAAAAGCTGAAGCAGATGGCATAGAAAAGAGTGAAATTGGCTGGGGACACCAGATACGATCTTATGTTTTAGCTCCTTACCAACAAGTAAAAGATACACGAAGCGGTCAAGCATTCAGCAATGTAGATGCCATACTAGATGGTGACATAGACAAACTCATAGAAGGTGTGCTAATAGCCGAAGCAGAAAAAGGCAAACAGGAGTAAAAATGAGTGCAGGATGGAGTTGCTCACACCAAATTGGAAATATCTGCGATCTAATAAACAGACCTTGCGAACCAGGTATGAAAGGCTGCACCCTTTATGGGAAAGCAGTCTTTGCAGACCCTAAAACGCCATCAAACGAAGCAGTACGCCGCAGAGAAGAGATGCAAAGAAAAAAAGAGATGGAAGAGCTTATGAAAAATGCGGCAAAAGGGTTTTAACTATCCTAACAAACCATAATTAAGGAAACGCTTCAAATTTTGTATAAATCCAAAATAAATATAAAGAAGGATTTACAATAATGAAAGCACAGGCAAATATAACAATATTTGCCATTTATTACAAAAGTGTTTATATGCAATATAATTGAAAAAGTGATAGCACATTGAAGCATTACACTCCACTGACTTTATCTTACACAATTATTGGTTTTTTTGGTTGCCACTTAGACAGCGTATTAGATATAATAAGAGTATGAGTCCCGAAGATGAGGTTCGGGGGAAAGGAGATATTATGGGCTGGGGAGCATTTTTATTAGGACTTTTAATCGGTAGTGCAGATACTGGTCCTGAAGAGGGAGCCAAACCAAGAAACACTGGTCCAGAAGGAACTTTTCTTGGTCCAAACGATCGCAGAACTCAGCGTGAAAAAAATCACAAAGCTCAAGAGTATGCTGATATTGCTTTAGAGAGATTACCACAATATGTAAGAATGTATAATGCACCAAACCAAGATCAGCTTGATAATGTACTAAAAGCTTTTGAGAGTGCTGCAAAATTAGAACTTAAAGGCGGTACAAATGTAATTAGAATGGATCAGGATATTGGCAAAAGCAATGCACAAGCTCTTAAAGAGTGGAATGATATTAGAGAGTATTTTGCAATTGGCTTGGCTGAGGTTGCTAGACTATTTGGAGGACGTGTATATAACGCCTTGACTGAACACTACTCTGACTACTTCCTAATGGAAGTTAGAAAGTTTGTGGCAAAGCATCCATTAATTGATGAAGGGGTATTACAAGATAGATATTGGTTGTTTGAACAACATAGAATGAGATTTGGACAAAGTTGGCTTAAAAGAGGAGATGAAGAAACTGCTCGAAAAATTGCCAACATAAAAACAAACTATGAATTATTCAAATTTACTGCTGAAAAAGAAATTGAAAGACGACAAAAAAAATTATTAGATTTAAATATTCCAAGAGAAAAGTGGAAACCTCTTTTAGAAAAATATAAAGACATCCGATTGCAAGACAGAATTCCTACAATGGATGAATTTAAAAGATCATGGGATATAGCCACATCTCTTGATAAAATGATTGATTAATTGCTTGTAATCATCTGATCAACAACCCTCACATTAGAGCCCTCTCTGAAGTTAAGCCTAGAAGCCCAAGTTGTCTCCGTCATTCCATCAGATGACGGAGCAAGAGGGTTTGAGCCTGTTCTTTTTGCACTAGTTGGTATTTTTACCACCTTATCATTTTTTTCTAATCTGTATGCTGCATCATTTATCCTTCTTAAATCCCTATTAATACCTTCCCCATTCATTCCCTTTATAAACATATTTTTACCTGCCTTGGCAACAGTTGCAGTATTAATAACATTTCCTACAGTATCTGCAATATACACACCCGTTAAGAGCCCAGTTCTTCCAGTACCTGATTTTACCGCTGCATCCCAAGTTGCAGAAGTTGCAGCATCATGTCTTAAGTGTGTTTTGTTACTTACGCCACTGTCTTTCTTCATAAATATATTAAACGATCCTTGCCCTCCCCTATCTCCAGGTTTGTATGTATAATTCACTTCGAACCCATCACTATCTATGAAAGTACCAGCTAATGCTTTTGTAGCTTCAAACATTGCATGTCGTTTTTCAAATAGACTTGCATTTAAGAAATCTCCGCCCGCAAATGTATCAAGTATCTCCCTACCTGCTTCATCTTGTCTATAATATTCCTCATCAAGATTTTCATCTCCCATCATATTGGCAGCCAAATATTTAGAAACAGTATTTGAGCTTGCATTAATTGCTGCTTGTCCTCCTATATCCTCAGTAGTTCCCCATGTTACTTCCATTGTCTTTTGATATATTTCCCCTTCTTACCCTTGTGTAATTATTGGTTTTTTTGGTTGCCACTTAGACAGCGTATTAGATATAATAAGAGTATGAGTCCCGAAGATGAGGTTCGGGGGAAAGGAGTTAGTTATGAGTAACGGAATGTCTGTTGGAGCACAATTTGGTGCAGCTTATCTTTTTGGATGGGCGCTTAACAAACTTCAAAACCGAGACAATGAAGGTTGTAAAGCATATTTTTTAGAAGGCACTATATACACTCCAAAACAACATTGCAAAAAAATTATTGAAGCTGCACAACTTATACTTGAAAATATAGATTTGTTTATTAAAGAGAGCAAGAGAGACAAAGAATCTCTTGAATATGGACGCTCTAACCTTTCTCTTATGGAGTGGATAGCAACTTATGAACTTAGAGATGGGCTAGATGAAAAAGACTATGAAGAGACATATTGGGAACTTCAAGGCATAATGGTTCACACATTTCATGCAATAAAAGTCTTGTTAGGAGATGAAATATATAACAATGTTGTAAGTATGTTTAAAATGAATTATAACTTTAAATTTTTACCTGAACATATTGAGAAATATCTCAATGCAACTTATACACATATTGACTCTAAAGGCAAAGAGATAAAAACAACATATAATGGTGCTTTACAACTTATGAAAGAAGATGTAATGGCTACAGCTTATGCTAACGGATTAGATGATAGCTTCATAGATGAGTTGGAAATGGTTAGAACTATGGAAGAGTTTAGCAACATAAAAATTAAAATTAAAGAAGCGATATGGGAGAAAAAATGCAAAGAACTAAAAATAGAAGAGGAGAAATGGGTACCTTTATTAAAAAAATATAAAAACACTCCAAAAAACAATAAAAAAAGAAGAGTGATAAGCACAGCAATCAATAGACTAATTAAAGAATATAGTCAGTCTGACAACTTAAATTTATTGGAGTAATAGTTATTGTTACACCTTAACAAATACTACACCCCATATAAAAATTTTTGATTAATTTGGCAATACTACCATATTAACATTAACCTCATCACTTCCTCCACTCTCTCCCTGTCCTCTCTGCGGCTTAGTGAAAAATCTATCTTTAGCAGCTTTAATTCTCTTGTTTAATCCGCCATAAGTTTCTTGTGTTTTTTCAAAAGTTTTTCCCTTAGCTAAATAATCCATCCCTTTAAATAACTTACTTCCTGGTAAAAGAGACATTGCAACATCAGATACTGTTTTTACCAATTCATAAAAACAATACAGAATCTTTAAATTAGCATAATAATAATTTATCATGTTAAATTATTATCAGTAATAAAACATTATATTACAGAATTTAAAAATAATTAGTTTTATTTTCATTTGATTTCTTATGATATTGACTAATTTAGTAACTTTTTAATATAATTTCTTTTCTTAAAATAAAACATGGGAGAAAAAATGTATAAAAAAATTGCAGTTTCCTTAGCTTGTGCATCTATTCTATTTACAGGATGTGCTACCACAGAAATACAAACAAAAGCAAAAATGACAAGAACTATATTCCTTGATCCTGTTGCAAAGTCTCAAAGAACTGTATTTGTCGCTATTAGAAATACTTCAGGAAATGACTTAGAACTTGAAGATAAAATTATCTCAGGCTTAAAGAAAAAAGGTTATCGAGTTGTTGATGATCCAGCTAATGCAAAATATATTTTAATGGCAAATGTACTGTTTGCTGATCAGCCAAATCCAATGAAATTTTAAATAATTCTTAAATGTATAATTTTGGAAAGGTTTTTGCTTTAGTTGACTCAAAAACGAGGAGTCAACTATGAAACGATACACAAAGGCAAAAACATTGCTTGAATCACTAATGACAATACCAGACTATAGAGTAGATATAGGAAAAGTAGAGTATCCCCTAGCAGAAGTACTATTTATGGTGATATTTGCACTATTAAAAGGGAATACTACATTTAAAGAGATTTTTGGCTGGATGATATACAATAAAGATAATCCGGTGTTAAAAGAGATTTTCGAAAAAGATGAAGTTAAAATGCCTTCAAAATCTACACTGCACAATATATTAACAAATA
>NZ_FOXB01000014.1 GCF_900115615.1 Hydrogenimonas thermophila
ATTTAATAGCAAACTTTAGAACTACTGCTGAGGATTTTTACAATAAAATTATCTCTCACTGGAGAGTTGAAACTTACCATTACCATTTAGATATGCTAATGGACGAAGATGAACATATAGCTTATAAAGAGCCTTATTCTATGGCAATCTTAAGATCATTTGCACTCAATCTATTTCAACTATATCACAATGAAAACAAAGGCAAAAAGCTACCTACTGGCAAGGTTACAATGGCTGAAATTAAAAGGACTTGCAAATATGACGATAACTTTACAGCAGAGCTTTTTGAGCAAGAATATGTTTAAGGTTAGTTTTAAATTTCATTGGATTTGGCTGGTTTGCTGATAATTTAAAAGAAGCAAATGCTGCTAATGCTGCTGCAGCATCAGGTACAATAGGTGCAGTTGCAGGTTCTTATAATGGTGGAAGAAATGGGCTTGTAACAGGTCTTGCTGCTGCTGCTGTTGGTGGTCTTGTTGGTAAACTTACAGAAGATGAGATTTATAGAATGGTAGTAGATATTGTTGTCAAAGAGAAGACAAATCAACAAGTTATTACAACTGAAAATAGTTCAATGGGACAAGCACAAATTACTAATAAAAAGCGTGCAGGGTTTATGAATACCTTTGCAGGTCCGATTAGAAGTAATGATAGTGCTGGAGAACTTCATGATAATATTAATACACAAAAACAACAACAATATGCTACAAACTACATAGAAAAGAAAACAAGAATTTTTGCTGAAGCTATAAAAATGAATCTAAAACTTGAAGAAGCATTACCAATCTTAGAAAAAAAGATTGCTAAACAAATTGTCGGAATTTTCTAAAAAAGGTTTTTATTATGTTAAAAAAAATTATTATAACAATGGCTATATCAACTACAGTTATTATGACAGGATGTGCATCAAAACCAAAAGCAATTACTATTGGAAAATTAAATGATGCTCCACAAATATTAATTAAAGTAAGAAACGGTGCAGGTGCTCCTTCGTGGTCATACAATGAATCAAAAGCTTTTAGAAATGTATTAGAATCAGCTGCAACTGTTACACTTCAAAAAGGTTATAAATATTTTGCCATTGTTAAGCCTAATGAAATTTCAAATATACAAGGGGCAATGATTAACTCTGCAGAAGAGTTACTTAAAAGATGTGACCCTGCAGATGCTGCATTTATTAATATTGCAGGAGCAGGACTACATAAATGTGGAGTATACAATACTAAAGCAACTCTAGTAATAGCGTTATACAATAAAAAACCTGTCGATTTTACTGTTTATGATGCTCAACAAGTTATTGACTATTTAAAAAGTAAAGGTCTATATGAAGGTCAAGGTATTGAAACTACAAAATAGATTATACAAAGTTATGTTTCACGGCAAATAATATATTCTAATTTATACTTTAAACTATTTAAAGGGATATTATGACTTTCAACAAAATAAAAACTACTGCACTAATTGGTTTAATGGGCGTGGGAAGTTTGTTGTTAAGTGGATGTGGACCTAAGACATATGTAAATAATTTACATAAAGATTATGTAGGTGTAACAGTAAGTGAAAGTAAAACATTATACTTTGGTAATGCTGGAATAGCAGGAAAAGCAGCATATAAACTTGCTGAAATATGCAAACAAAATGGCTATAATTATATGCTTATTACCAATCCAATAAATTCAAATAAAAAGATGTACTCTAGCGCAGAAGAACTAAAAGGATGTCTTGAATCAAAAGTATTCTCTATGTGTCCTGAATCAAGAATACGTATTAGGTTTTCAGATGCCGTTTATACTATCTGGGGTAAGTTTTACAAAGAACAACCAGTAAATATTATTACAATACCTTGTGATAAAGTTCTTGTAGAATTCAAAGAATATGTAGAATAATAAATAAATGAAGCTCCTATAATCAAGGAGCTTCATTAAATTACAAATATTTTTTATTAATCTTAACTATTCAAAGAGATCCAAAAAATAGCTGTAGTACCTTTTACTTCACCTTCGCTTTCAAGGTAAACATCTCCTCCCAAAATATGAGCCATCTTTTTACTCAAAGACAAACCAAGTCCAGTACCTTTATGACTTTTTTGCATAACATTTTCTACTTGTGTAAAATCACTAAAAAGTTTTGACAAATTCTCTTTTGATATTCCTATGCCTGTATCTTTAACTTTTATGTAGAGTCTATCTTGTTCAAAATATAGCTTTATTTCAATAAATCCTTTAGCAGTAAATTTCACTGCATTTGATACTAGATTGACAACAACCTGTTTAAACATTTTAGGATCAGTTTTAACTATGGTGTCTTCATCAATATCTGTTTCAAACTTAAACTCTACTCCTTTTTGCTCTGCCAAATGCTTTAACATTTCAATAATACTTTTAACAAGAGAAACAATCTTAACATCTTCAGGTTTTGCTTCCATTTTACCTGACTCTATTTTTGCAATATCCAAAATATCGTTTATCATACTCAAAAGATATTGTGCTGATGACTCTATACTTGCTACAATGTCATACTGTTCTTCATTTAAATCTTCATAAGCTATAAGATATTGTGTAAACCCAATAATTGCATTTAGAGGGGTACGCAGTTCGTGTGACATATTTGAGATAAATGCAGATTTAGATCTTGAAGCTGCCATTGTTTTTTCTATTAGATGTATCCTATCAAGTTGAAGAGAGATCATCTTTGCAATAGATTCATAAAATTTTCTCTCATTTGGATCTACCAAATGCTTTTTATCTAGTAAAATAGCACCAAAATACTCTTTTTCACCGCTTTCAAAATTACTGACATATAATCCTATAGCACCCTCATCATTAACTTTTTCCTGAGTAAATTTAAGCTCACTATCTTTTGTCAACTCTTTTATATTCTCTAATGATACATTTATACAGTCTTTCTCATTCTGTGTCTGCATAATACTGTTAAAAATATCAATCAACTGTATAAAACGCTGTAATCTTATTTTATTCTCTTTTTCTAAATTCTTTAAAGCTCTGTTTGTCATTTGAAGCATTAGGTTAAAAGAGTTACTTAACTTTGCTATCTCATCTTCTGTATATATGGAAATATGTGTAGAAAAATCTTGTGTTCTTGTTATTGTATCTGTCAGTGATGTTAAATCTTCAATAGGACGCATTATAGATTTAGAATATTTCAATGCAATTACAATTATCAAAATTATTACTACAGGAATCATATAGAGCATAAAGTGTAAAAAGTCATACAAAAAAGCTAATGCAACATCTTTCTTTACGGCATAAACTATATACCATCCATCAAGAAATTTTTTTAATGCTTTATAAACAATAAGATGATTATGATCAATTAGGTCACCCATTCTACCCTTATAGTCAATTGAGAAACTCATTGCTTTACCAATTATATATCTATTATCTGGACTTATAATAAATGAGTGTATTTCTCCATTACTACTTAAAAAAAGATTTAAATTATTAAGATTATATGCAAGTACTATTGTTCCAAGTTCAGTTGATCTGTCAAAACTTGCTATGACTTTTGCATAAAAATATAGTGTTTTTTCTTTTATATAGAAACCATTTGCACTTTGTGAATTAAAAGAGATAAAATCAGAATAATTTTTTGTTGATGATGCAACTAAATTGCCTTTAGTATCTAAGATGTAAAGCACTGCATCCAATTCTAAATCTTTTGCTTTCTGCTCTAAAAGTCTTGTTAATCTTTTATCTATATCTTCTGTTACAATATCATCCATTAACTCAAGACGACTTAAAAAAATAACCTCTTTATTTAGCTGAGACAGATGCATATCTATTAATCTCTCCATCTCATCTATTCTCAAATACTGCTCACTTATACTCTTTTGAACTATTTTGTTTTCGCTTAAAAAGAGCATATAAACAAAAAAGGCAGTATATGGAATAAAACCAACTAATATAAATGCTACAATAAGAATATTTCGAAGAGATTTTCTAAAAATTTTAAACATCTTTATGTGCTTCTTTAATTGCAATTACCTTATCAATATTTTCTAAAAATAGTGACAATATTTCAGGATGAAAATGTTTTCCGCTGCCATCTTTTAAAATTTCAAGAGTCTTTTCTATGCTAAATGCTTTTTTATACGGTCTTTCACTTGTCAATGCATCAAAAACATCGGCAATTGCTACAATAGCTCCGCTTTCAGGTATTTCATCTCCTTTTAAACCTCTTGGATACCCACTACCATCATACTTTTCATGATGAGTATATGCAATTTCAGCAGCAAGTTTTAAAAGAGGAGTCTCTTTATGTGTTAAAAGTTGATAACCAATATATGCATGGTTTTTCATTATTTCAAACTCATCTTCTGTGAGTTTTCCAGGTTTTAAAAGTATTGAATCGGCAATTCCCACCTTGCCTACATCATGCATTGGAGCCGTAAGACGCATCAATTCTACACGCTCGTTGTCCCATCCCCATAATTTTGCTAAAAAGGCAGAAAACTCACCTACTCTTACAGTATGCTGAGATGTCTCATTGTCACGATACTCTGCCATTTTTGCCATAATACATAAAATCTCTTTTTCACTTTTACTATTTTGTAATCTGCTCATTTTCAGAGCATTACTTATTCTTAATCTAAACTCTATAAGATCAAATGGTTTTAAAAGATAGTCATCTGCTCCTAATGACAAACCTTTATGTATAGCCTCTTTATCTGATAATGCCGAGATAATAATAAGTGGAATTGTAGCTGTATTTTCATTCTCTTTTATCTTTTTTGTAGCTTCAAAACCATCCATAACAGGCATCATTAGGTCCATAAGTATTAAGTCAAAACTCTCATTATCCAATAAAGCAAGTGCCTCTTCTCCGTTTTCTGCTTCAACGACTTCATACCCCTCTTTTACCAATATTTTACTAGCCAATTTCCTATTCATCATCTCATCATCACACAAAAGTACCCGTTGCATCAATCTCTCCATTTGTATATGATTTTTATCTCATCATCTACCATATCTGCTTCAATATAGCCTATGGCTCCTTCAATCTTTTTAACAAAAGCTTTTACACTTTTTTGAGATTTCATTTTTAGAGGCGGTCTGCGTCCTAAATAGTGCTGTTTTGTCCAATAAGCTTTAAGCCTACTGTGTCCCATTTTTAAAACTCTCTCTTCAAAAGATTTTCTAATTAAAGAAGATGCTGACAAATTAACAGGAACAAGGAGCATATTGTTTAAAATAGTAATTTTTTTAAGATAAATTGCACGAATCTGCTTTTCAGAAAGAGGTGGCATACTCTTTTGAGCAATAACAGCATATTCGGCTGACCAAGAAAAAGATAAAATTAATAAAAAGATCAACACAAACTTTTTCATTCAAATATCTCCTTGTTACCCATTAGTAACTAGTAAATTTCTCATTAAAATAGTACTGAAAATGAAAATAGTAATTTATCATTTGCTTCTTCTGAATGAATTTGATACTCTGCTTTCAAAGCAACAGGATATAATGGACGATATGTATACCCAAAAATAACTATTTCATCATCTTTATTCATAACTTTATCCTTATAACTCTCGAACCTTAAAACACCTATATTATGGTCATTAAAATAGTATAAACCTTGCAGATATAAGGCATAAGGAGTTGAAACAAGATTATTTGAATATTGTCTTCCAATTTCACAAAGAATCTGATACCGCTCTCTCTCAATTTGAGCAGATAACATTGCATAATAACGACTACTTTCTATCTGTGATTTATTTAAATGAAAATAACCCCCATTAAACTTTAATGAAAAAGTGTCTTTTTCATACTCAACTGATACTCCATAGTGTTCATCTATTTTATAGTTGTTATACTCATCATCTATATCTTCATTCTGCTGAGCTAAAAACTCCACATCTAATGTTTCACTCTCATAATTTTGATACTTCAGCGTAACACCTGTAGTAAATTTTGGAAAAATAATATATGTTGAAACAGGGCTAGATGTAGTTTCACGCAGTACATTTATGGGCATTAAATTCCAATATCCAATAGGTGAATTATATTTACCTACCCTAATAGAATAATTGTCATTTATAGTA
Organism: Hydrogenimonas thermophila; assembly: GCF_900115615.1. Classification (NCBI taxonomy): domain Bacteria; kingdom Pseudomonadati; phylum Campylobacterota; class Epsilonproteobacteria; order Campylobacterales; family Hydrogenimonadaceae; genus Hydrogenimonas; species Hydrogenimonas thermophila. Next base: position 6,062 of record NZ_FOXB01000014.1, read on the forward strand.
TAGTCAATATATAATCTCTCAATATGAAACTTACTATTATGCTCTGTAGTAGAAGTGTTTTGGTCATACTCTTTTACATACAGCTCTTTAAACTCAAACTCAGCCATATATGAAAATTTATCTTTTTTACCATAACTTAAAATTGCTAGATCGTCAATACGATAACGATCATAATCATTTTCATGCTTATAGTCTATAGAAAAGTATCCTCCAACATAAACAGGAAAATCACTTACCTTTAAGCCTTCTCCCAACTGATAATCATCACTATATAAATTAATAGAAGAGAATAAAATGAAAAAGAGAGAAATAATCTTTCGCATCTATCTTCCTTATTTGAATATAACAAAGATAAAGCAAATCTAATTATACTTATTAAATAATATTATATTTACTTATCTTATAGTTCTAGTATAACAAAATTGAAGATAAAATCAAAGCAGAAGAGTATTTTTATGAAGTAAAAATCTGCTATTTATTGTATTTTTAAAAACTAAATATAGTACATATTCTCATTTGCAGATTTCTGTATATACTCAGAAAAACATGTAATTGGTTTTGAAAGAAATATCTGCATATGTGATCTAAAGTCATTCCAAAAAAGTCTAAGTACAGGATTGTCAGTTCTACATACATCTTCACAGCATTGTGTTTCAACACTGTTAATGATATCCATTACTGTAATTTCTGACGGGTCTTTAGCTAAAAGGTATCCGCCGTATGCACCTCTTATACTTTTTAAAATACCACTCTTTTTCAAAGAGACTAAAATCTGTTCCAAAAAATTTTTTGGAACATTAGCCTCATTAGCAATCTTTTCAATAGAGAGAGGAACATTTTTATCTGCATGCTGATACAAAACAAGCATTGCTGCTACGGCATAGACACCTTTAGCTGTAATTCCCGCCATCTTTATCCTTTTATTTTTATTAAAAACCCATACATTACACAGCCAACACAAAACTTGAAAATCACTTCAAGCCCTATACACAATAGTAGAATTATACTAATAAAAGTGGCAATTTTGTCAACTCCAAATAGAGAAAACAATAAAATTAAAACTGCCATTAAAAAACCAATACGCACTGCAAACCGTTTAGGTGCAGCATCCTCCAACTGTGGTGCTATTTTTAAAATATTTATTACCATCTTCGATAAAATAAACATAGGTGCATATTTTGCCGAAAAAATAGCACGAATAGCAAGTTCTAACACTACTGGCAACAGCCAAATTATACTATTTTCACTTACAAAAAGCAGTGTAAATAGAAAAAGAAAAATTCCACTTAAACGCAAAGTATGTGTATCGATCCGTTCAAATGATATAGGACAAACCATGTTTACCTTCTTCCTTAGAATCTATAATCTAAACCAAAACTAAATGAAGATTGACTATTAGAAGCCTCAATTCCGGCAAATGACTCAGTTGCTTTTGGAGCATAAACATATGCTGCATTTATTTGAATAGCATCATCAATTTTATAAGATGCTCCTACACTGTAGTGTGTTTGCGTAATAGCTGGAAAACCTACAAGATTAAAAAAGGCAATTTGTTGACTTGGAAATGGAAAACCTTCTACTACTCCATCCTTATACTCTTTATTATGAAGCGGTGATTTTGCATAACTGTAACCACCTCTAAATGTCCACTTTTCATTATAGTTCCAAGTTGCTCCCAAAGAGATTACATTCTGATCATCCCACTGAAAATCTTTGTAACCATCTGCTTTTGACCAAAATATACGCTTATAGTCAGCTTCCAAACGTAAACTATCAATGCTATATGCTACTGCTGTACCTACCTCAGCAGGTTGCGTAAGAGTCAAATCATCTTTAGTACCATCAAAATTAAAATCAAATACACCTTTATATTTCATATGTACTTCTGAAGTATATGTCAAAGAAAAATCTATATTTTCATTAAATTCATAATTAGCTCCAAGATGATAACCTGCACCTATGTGACTATCTCCATTGCTTCCAAGATCAGACCCATCAAACTGGTTGATCATATGCATCTCAAGATCTCCATAAGAGATATCTACACCACCACCTAATGAAAGTTTTCCAAAACTTCTTGCATACACAGTACTGAGCTTTGCATAAACAAGATGTGTTTTCATACCTGCAAGCCCTTTTTGAACAGGTTCATCACTATAATCGACACCCATTCCGCTTACTGAGAATAGCCCAATACCAAAACTGCTCTTATCATCTATAGACTTAACATATCCCAAATATGGAATAACTTCAAAATCACTCTTGCTTTTTGCAACTTCGCCACTGGCATTACTGTTTTTAGCAGTTACATCCGGCATAAAGAGTGTAGTACCAATGGAAAACTCAGACTTTGAAGCCTTAGTTAAAAGTGCGGGATTTATAAATATAGATTCTGCGCCAAGATATGTAGAAGAAGCAGCTCCTGCAATAGCTCTTGACTTTGTACCGGCACCTATGAGATTGTCACCCTGAGTAGCAAAAAGCGCTACCGATAAAGTAGCAGATAAAACAATGACCTTTTTCATTTTATTTCCCCCTAAGCAATTAATTTACTTAATAATTGCCGGTATTATAGTCAATGAAAAAGTTAATGTCAAGTATATCTATAGATATTACGTATTTTATATTTTGACAATAAATGATTATTATAAATTATAATTAAACCATTAAAGAACTAAAGCACCTAAAACAGCATTTTCTTTACCTATGGGAAACTTTCTATTCATTAAAAATTTTTCATTTGCAAAATTTCTTTTAACACGGCTAAAAAGTGATTGATGACCAAATGCTTTACCGCATAAAACTATATGTTCTGCTTTTGAACGCCGTTTTAACTCTTGTAATACTTCTGTAATGTAGTCACCAAATGATTCAAAAATTGAGTATGCAAGAAGTGTTACAGGAACATCAGCCAACTTATAACTCATAATACTTGCAAGAAAAGCGTATGGATCAAATCTATTATCAGAGAGTTTTGTATCTATTTGTAGTCCTCCTTTACCAACAAATGAAAGTGCCTCTTTGCCTACTGCTTCAAATCCTAGGTTTTTTAATCCCATAATCAGTGCAGCTGCCTCAAAAAGATCTGTAGGAGCATCTTTTGAAAAGAGTTTTTCTGCTATTTCAGGAAACTTCTTTGAAAAATTTTCAACAAGCCTGTCAGACCCTTCACGAAGAGTTGCAATATTTTCACGTAGTTGTGATGAAGTAAACTTTAGTGAAGGCACTGCTACAATAGGCTTATTACCATTATGGTATAAAAATATAGGAAGTTTATCAAAATATACACCAACTGCCTTCTCATTTACAAACTGATATTCTAGTAAAACAGAGAGTAAAGATGCAGATGCTTGATCAAAATAGACTGTTCTTGAGTGTTCAGGTACTTCAGTCTCGCTATCTAAAACAAAAAGCTCTGTAGCTTCAACATTGTCCATATGCTCCATTTTATCTATTAAAACATTACCATTATTTGGTACAGCAGCTAAACCGTGAGCTATTGCTACCCGATTTGTATGATGTTTTAAATGTGCAGGGAATGAGACTCTTTCACCTTCTACAATAAATTTAGAATCTTTATTTATAAAATATCTCATATCACTTTGAGAGCTTATTTGCAGATCATAATCAATTATATAATCAGCCGATTGCTCTTCATCACACTCAATATATCCTACATAACCAAACCCTTGAGATGTCAACTCTTTAGCCAATAAAATAGAAAATCCGTCATCAGGATACTTAATAGTAGCTACACGTCCATAAAATGGCCATAGCTCTTCATCACTAACAGCTACATCAATAATTGGTCTCTCAATTGATAGAAGAGAGTGTATTTCATCTTTTATAACAGAGCAAAATGACTCAATATTTCCTGCGTCAAGCACCATAAGCCTTTTATTTGGTAAATTATATTCTCTCTTTGCATCAAAAAAGAGTCGCTCTCCCATTAATGTTTTTATTTTAACTGTTTTACCATCTTTTATTGCCTTGGCTGCAACCTCAAACATGGTTCTAAAACTTCCGGCATCATTGGCATACCGCTCTTTGGAACGGTCTCTCATTTTAACAGGAATACCGCAAGCATGACAGCTTATGAGCTGATAATCTTTTCTAAACGGGTTAGAGGTCATCTCCTCTTCGCATGCTTTACAAGGCACAAAAAAACGCATCTGAGAATTTTCACGTCTAAAAGGATAACCTTCTATTAAAGCATATTGAGAGCCACAACAATTACAGCTTGTAAAAGGGTAATAGTAACGCCTAGAAGATGGGTCAAACAACTCTTTTTGACAAACTGGACATAAACCTATTGAGTGCGGAATAGAAAAACTATTGTCTAACTCTGTTTTTATGGCAGGTATATCATCTACTCTATGTTCAGATCCCCTCATAAAAAGAGAGGCAGGAAGAGTTTCACCCAAAACTTTCAAAAAATCTACAAGATTTGGATCATTCTCATCTGCTATAAATGTTATTTTATCATTAGACTGGATTAATGAAACCTCAACTTTACTTTGCTTAGACAGAGCCTCTATATAGCGTAAAATATAACTATGTGAAGAGATATACTCTAATTCAAAAATAAATGCCATAAATGACTCCTTTTTTAATAACTATATACTTGCCACAGTAGGAGAATTGTACTCTCTAATAATTTCATCTAACGTTTTAAATAATTTTTTTGGTTTTGCACTTATACCGCTATTTTGAAGCTCTTTTAATGTTGCTTTAACCAAATTATCAAACTTCTCTTTTATAGTGTAAGTCAAATCTATATCAACACTCTCAATATCTTTAGGTACTATACCTATAACATTAACTTCTGCCATACTGTTAAGCATTGAACATATTTCAAGCATTTCAACTACTTCAACTTCATGTGCAGTCTGACGATAACTTCCCAGCCCCATTAAAGCATCGGCCGGTAGATTATATACTGAACCGGCCTCATCTTTGATTGAGACTGTATCGAGAATGATAACCTTTTTATAGCTTTGGTAATATGTCATAAGCTTAAAGCCCAATGTTCCACCATCAATAATATCTATATTTGGAGAAAAATCATAATTCTCCTCCAAATACTTAGCGGCATAAATACCAACTCCTTCATCTTTAAACAGTATATTTCCAATACCAATAATAATAGTATCATTCTCTTTCATTTTTATCACTTTCGTTTAAATTTAGATCCACCAAAGACAATAGCAATATCGCCCTCTTGCCAATAGATAGTACGCCAAACTTGATAGTAAATATGAAACATTACCCATGCCAATATCCACCACATTGTAAGATGATGAGAGATTCTTACATCCATCAATGTACCACCAGTAACAGAAATAGTCCAGTCAGTTGTTAAATGTAAAATTGTAGGCCACCAGCTTCCAACAGAGCTTGTTCCTGACCCTAATCCATGTACATATAACTGCAAACCAGTTAATAGCATCCAACCAAGCAATAGATGCAAAATAGTAAAATAGACTGTGTTAAAACTATCATTATGACTTGAATCAAAGTTCTTTCTTCGATTAAGTGTTAATAAGTTTATCAATACTTCAAAAAACTCTTTAATATTTTTAGCAGTTGGTATCAGCTTTTTATAAGGCTTTTCAAATCTACTGAAAAAGTATAAATAGCCAATAATGATAGATGTAACATCTAGTAAAATTGCACCTATCAGATGAACCCATCTATTCCAAGCCATTACATATTTATCTACCGCAGGATCAGATATAAAACTTTGATAATAAGGGTGGGCTATATATAATCCTGTAATTACAGCAGTTAATATAGCAATTGCATTTACCCAGTGAATGATCCTTCCTGCTGTAGTCATCCTTTTAACTCTTTTATATTCAGGTTTCATGCGATCTCCTTAAAAAGAACAGCTTGTATCTACCTTGTAAACGCCAAGCTCTCTACCTTTTGTATCAACTATATGTACAGCACAAGCAATACATGGATCAAAACTGTGAATAGTTCGAAGAATCTCAAGAGGCTGATCTGGATCTGCAACTTTGATTCCAATCAAACTTGATTCATAAGCTCCCATTCTCTCTTTATAATCACGAGGTGCTGCATTCCAAGTAGATGGTACAACTGCTTGATAGTTTGATACTAAGCCATTTTCAATTCGTACCCAATGACCAAGTGATCCACGTGGAGCCTCTTCAATACCATAACCTTTAGCACTTTTACTCACTTTATCAAAATCAAATTCAGTCCATGTTGAGAGATCACCTGATGCACTATTTTTAGCCAATTCATCAATCCAATCTATCATAATGTCTGCCATTAGTTCAGTCTCTATTGCACGTGCAGCAGTACGCCCAACAGTAGAAAAAAGTACTTTTACAGGCAAGTTTCCATTTTTTAAGAATCTATTTACATACTCTTGAATACGTTTATCTCCTCTTGCATAACCAACTACCATTCGTGCAAGTGGTCCAACTTCAACACGTGTATCATCATATAAAGGAGATTTGATCCAACTATATTTATTCTTAGTATCAAGATATGCTATACCATTCTCTCTCTTGCCAAATCCTGTATACTCAGGCTCTGTTTGCCCATTATACGGATGAAGAGGTTTTTCTCCTTTATACCATGAATGAGAAACATCTTCAGCAATTTTTTCTGTATCAAAATCGATAACATTATTAAGGTCACCATTTAAAACCAATCCACTAGGGAAAAGTAGCTCACCTTTATACATAGGATTGTCATCAAGCCTGAATCCACCATAAACCAAATAGTTTTTCAATCCGCCACCTGCACCCTCAAGTGCTTCATCGGCATACATTGTACCTGCCATATAGACATCTGGAAGATAAGCCTGTTTAATAAACTTTCTAAATTTCATGTGTAAATCTTTAAAAAGGGCAATTCGTGCCGGATTTTTAATATCTTGTACACATGTTACTCCACCAACAACAATACTTTGTGGATGAGGATTTTTACCTCCAAAAATCGCCATCATTTTTGCAACATCACGCTGAAGATCAAGTGCTTGCAAATAGTGTGTAACGCCTATGAGATTCTGTTCTGGAGTCAATTTATAATTCTTATTTCCCCAATAACCATTGCCAAATATTCCAAGTCTTCCCTGCTTAACAAATTTTGCAATACGTTCTTGAACTTGTGAAAACTCACTTTCAGAATCTGTCCAAGCCTTTTCTCCTGCAATAGAAGCCCATTTTTTTGCCTCTTCAGCAGTTTTCTTGGGATCAGCTTTTAGTGCAGAGGTAATATCAACCCAATCTAGTGCGTGTAAATGATAAAAGTGAACAACATGATCATGAAGATAGAGTGAGCCTTGAATTAAATTTCTAACTAACCTGGCATTTTTTGGAATTGTGATGCCAAATGCATGTTCAACTGCTTCAATACTTCGTTGATAGTGTGTTCCTGTGCATACACCACATATTCTCATTGCTAAAAGACCACAATCTCGAGGATCTCTACCTTTTAAAATTGTTTCAATACCTCGAAACATAGTTGACGAACTATATGCGTCTACAATAGTATTGTTATCATCTATTACAGCTTCTATTCTAAGGTGCCCTTCAATTCTTGTAATTGGATCAACAACAATATGTTTGCTCATTACTCTTCCCCCTCATCAGATTTATTACCAGCCAATGCACTTGCTGCAGCGTGTATTCCTATTCCTATTCCCGTAGCAGTCAATATACCAAGACCAAATTCATCTACTGTTTTTTCTACACCTCCGGTAGGTGCTTTAATATTGGCATCTGCCATTGGACGCTCATAAGCATATTTGTCCCAAAAATCTGGTTCAGAACAGCCAATACATCCACGCCCTACTCCAATAGGCCAGTTCACACCTTCGTTATAGCGAACAATAGAGCAGTTATTAAATGTCATAGGTCCTTTGCAACCCATTTTATATAAACAGAAATTATTTTTAGCACCTTCATCACCCCACTCTTCTACAAACTCTCCTGCATCAAAGTGTGCACGTCTTTCACAATTGTCATGAATTCGGTAACCAAATGCAAATTTAGGTCGTAAAAGAGAGTCTAGTTCAGGAATCTGTCCTGTCAATACATAATGCAATATTACCCCTACCATATTTGCCGGATTTGCTGGACATGCAGGAATATTAATAATAGGTTTACCTTTAACAATATCCATAACTCCTTTTGCACCAGTTGGATTAGGTGAGGCTGCAGGAATTCCACCAAATGTAGCACAACTTCCAACAGCAACAACAGCAGCAGCATCATTGGCAAGTCTTTTAAGATGCTCTTCAAAAGTTTCACCACTTGGTCCTATTGTTCCATAATAACCATTCATTCCAGTAGGAATAGAACCTTCAACAAAAAGAAGATATTTTCCTTTAAATGTCTCCATTGCATCATGTAATTGTGCTTCTGCCTGATGACCTGATGCAGCCATTAGTGTTTCTTGAAACTCAAGACTAATCAACTCTAAAATAATTTCATCTACTTTAGGGCCATCACTTCTAATGAAAGCTTCAGAGTTACCTGCACAATCTTGAAGTTCGATCCAAATAACAGGCACACGATTCATAACTTCAGCTGCTTCTGCTACCAAAGGTTCAAAAAAACTTGGCAACATAAGCATTGCAGTAGTTGCACTTACCCATTTCATAAAATCACGTCGACTACATCCCTCTTCAGAAAGAATTTCATTAAGTTCAAGCTTATTACCAAATGGTTCAAGTATCTTTAACTCTTCAATATGTTTTTTACACTGTTCATAAAGCCGTTGATAGTAGATATCACCTCTGTTAGTATCTATACGAGAACTTTTTGCAGTAAAAAGTTTTTTTACTGCTTCTCTTCTATCATCCATTAATCACCTCCTGTTTTTAGTAGCTTTATATGATAAAAAATCATAACTTAATTTTATATCACTGCTGTAAATTAACTATAATTTTTATTTATTAAAGTGAATGATGAAAAATATGATATTTATTTATAGCAACACCCCTATATACCTGCATTTTCTTTGCAATAAACATTTGTACAATCCTCCAATTGCGTAAAGAAAAAGAGTTTTTCGTTTATGCAAAATTTCATTAAAAGGGTCATCATCATGACAAAAAAATTACTCTCAACAGTTACTGCAGCTGCAGTTTTAACTACAGGCGCAATGGCATATGAAGTCAGTGATCTGCACTATTTAGATAACAATACCACTAGTTATGAGACAACCGACAAATTAGAGCACTCTTTAGAGTATTCAAAAAATCTTAATGGTGATGCTCTACTCTTCCCAGCATTTTATGCCGGTGGTGGGTTTACAACAGAGATAAAAATCATTAATACTAGTGGTCAATACTCAAATGTTGCAAAAGTGATCTTTTTTGAGAAAGAGACATCAAAAGAGATAATGGATTTCAATGTATATCTATCAGCCCATGATGTTTGGACAGCACAAGTTGTAGAGAAAGATGGTAAATACTATATTGAGTCTACAGACAACTCTAGTCCTCTTGAGACAATCAACTATGAAATGGCAAGTATAGAACACCCTCTAAGTGTAGAGATTCCATCGAATGCAGGTTATTTTGAAGTTGTAAAAAGTGTTGTTGTTAACAATGATTACCACGGTCAACACTTAACTCTTAGACAAGATTATAGTGAGTGGGCTACAAAAGTCAGAACGGGTGGACTTACAACAGCAATACTTATTGATGATGGAATATTTGCACATGTAACAAGTCCAAGCATTGATACTGTAAATACCGGTACAGTATTTGGTGACAATGTAGAGGTACTGGCAAAATATGCAACACTGGTAGGTGAAGTAAAAATCATCAATACCATCACAAAAACAGCTATGACTATTCCACCTGTATATTATGATTATAACAACCCTGAAACAGGGCTTGTTTACCTTGAAGGTGAAAAAGGAAATATGATTGATATTACACTTGGAAGAGATGCCAACGGTATGCTTCAATATGGTGTAAACAAAACACTTGGTCAGTGGCTTGATGATCTTGAATCAAAAGATTTGGATGATGTGATCATAGCTTATGACAATGAAGATGCAATTGATAATAACTTACTTCTAATGACTTCACCTTTCAAAAGAACTATCATTCAAAAAATGAATTTTGCTCCAAATACAAATGATGGTTTGGTAGCTTTAGATGCCGCTAATCCAGCAGATAGATTTGATGGAGCAGAAGGCAGAAAACTCTTTGAAGGAGTTCAAACAGATGAAAATGGAGAGATCACTAACTTTGGTCAATACAAAGCTTTTGCAGCTATCTACAACAATAATGAGACTGAGTTTAACAGTATTGCATTCTCCCCTGCTCTTCCAAGCTATCTGACATTTACAAAAGAGGTGCAATCAAGTGAGAGCATAGATGTAACACTGTCAACCTACATAAGAGAAGCAATAGCTCAAGATGCAACTTTTGCAAACGGTGGGTATGTCTTGGTTGATTTTGATAAAGCCGGATACGATGTACCATCTATAGCTACCCAAATGGTAGGAACATATGTAGAGGGGCAAGGCGTTACAAACTGGGTCTATCCAGCTATCAATATTCAAAAATAATCAAAAAATTCAGCAGAGATTTTTCATCTCTGCATACAAGGAAATATAATGCAAAAAAAGAGACTACTTATTACAATGTCAGCCGCAGCAGTTTTAACTTTTAGTGGATGTGGTGGAGGTAGTGATGATTCAGCAATAAACAGCACTACAGATACACAAACAGCACCTGTAGAAGCTGCAAGTACAGATATCCAGGTAATTGATGGATATGTTATAGGAGCAACTGTTACAGCACTGAATGATTCTACTTGTAGCTCCATTACCCAAACTGAAGGGCATACTACTCTTCAATGTGAACTTGAAGGATTTAAGACAGTTGGAGGAAAAATAGATGTCAATCAAAACGGCATAGCAGATGTTACAGAGCCAACTGCACCAAATATGGTTGCACCTGCTGGATACAGTGTAGCTACACCTTTTACAACACTAATAGCAACAGGTAAAGTAACAACTGAACAGATCGCTACAACTCTTGGAATTAGTGCAGAAGAGGTAATGTCAGATCCTTACTCAACTAACAATATCGACCTTGCTAAAGCTTACAACTTGGTAGCAGCAGCATTACTGAACAATGCTGCTGATTTGATGGCAGATAAAATAGTTGAGGCTTCTGCAACACAAACTATGTCACCATCTGCAATAGATATTGATCTGCTCACCTCTATGGTAAAAGATGTATTAGCAACAAGTGTAGCTGTAGAATATATCTCTGCTTATAGTCTCTATATAGATTCAATTGCAGCATTAGAAGCAAATTCATCAGCTGAACTTGATCAAAGTATAGCAGAATTAAGAGATAACCTGGAAATAGAAAAAGCTTTAGATAGCTCAGATACGGTAACTGATCAAGAAAACATTACCGGTACACTATTGCCTGCATTATAAAATATACATACTATTTTGTTATTGGCTAGCTGGTTTATTCATTAACCAGTTGCCAATTAACTATATCAAAGGATTTTCTTGAAACTAAATACAATAACTGTGTTATTAACACTACTTGCATCTTTGTTACAAGCAAAGCCATCTTGTTATGATATTAATCTACCAGATATATCATCAAAACAAATAGAGTTATTACGTAATATTGATAACTTGAATATACCTGATAAATATATAAAAAAGATTCAACAGAGAAATCTGATTTTTGCAAAGGCACTACAAAAAAATTATATGCTTGATGCAAACGACAAAGCATATTTGAAACTAAAACTTACAGAGGCTATGGCTAAACTATATATTAAAAAGAGAAGTAGCGAGTTTGAACCTACAGAAGATGATATTAAATCTTTTTACATTGATCATAAAGATGAGTTTAAACCATCTTTAGAAGCAAATCTTTCAATTATGGTCATACCATCTTTAACTTTTGCAGACAGTATAGAAAGAGAGTTAAAAGAGAATATAGAAAACTTTGAAAAACTTGCAAAAAAATACTCAATAGATGATTCAGCTCAAATAGGTGGCTACATTGGTTACACTAAACTCGACAAATTTCCATACTCTTTACGTAATTGGATAGAAACAGCACAAAAAAATGGGGTATCTGAACCAATTAAAGCAGGAGATTACTGGTTTATCTTAAAACTTGATGGTAAAAGAGTCTCTTCTACAGAGTATAAAGATCTAAAACCTGCTATTAAAAAACTTCTTAAAAAACTAGTAAAAAGAGAAAAAATGTTAGAAGAAGAAAAATGTTTAAAGAGGTCTATTTTATGAAAATATTAATAATAGTTTTTTTGTTTGTTCAAATGCTTTTTGCTGTAGAGTTTGATTTTAAAGTACCTTTGGAGTCTAGCCTTCAAGAGTCATTTAAAAGATACTGGAGTCTAAAAGAGAGTGAAAGTTATGATCTAAAAACTCTTTACAAAATGGAACTGCCATATTTACGATACCTCAACCCAATAAAAAAATATAAACTATTTGTACCACCTCTTGAAATTAAAAAGGTAGAAGTTACAAAAATCTTTAAAAACAGAGGCGACAAGGTTGAGCTTGGAGCCTGGCTCTATAACTTTGATGAAGAAAAGAGTTACTTTCATGATATTTGGGTTAAAATGGATGATAAATGGTATCACCGTTTTATAGACAAAATTCTTCCTTTTTAAAACTTGAAACAAAATAGTGCAAAGATTAGTCTAGTTTAGATATAATCACCTAAAATTTTTTTGTAAAAAGTTTCAAGATAATGGAAGATTTAATGAATAAAAAACTACACGTAGTTTCGCTAGGCTGTACAAAAAATCTTGTTGATACTGAAGTAATGCTTGGTCGTTTGAAAAATTTTGAGATGACAGATTCCCCTGATGAAGCTGATGTCATAATAGTAAATACCTGTGGATTTATAGATGCGGCAAAAGAGGAGAGTATTCAAACTGTTTTAAATCTGCATGAGGCACGAAAAGAGGACTCTGTTCTTGTTATGGCAGGCTGTTTAAGTGAACGCTATAAGCAAGAGTTGCAAAAAGAGATGCCTGAAGTTGACATTTTTACAGGCGTGGGGGATTATGACAAAATAGATGAGCTTATTGCAAAACGAAAAAGCCATTTTACCCCTCATGTCTTTTTGGCAGATGAAAATCATGAACGGATTGTTACAGGCTCAACTTCTCATGCATACGTTAAACTGGCTGAAGGATGTAATCAAACTTGTAGTTTCTGTGCCATTCCAAGTTTCAAAGGAAAGCTTCACTCAAGAACACTAGAGAGTGTTGTTAAAGAGGTAAAAAGACTTGTAAATCAAGGATTTTACGATTTTAGCTTTATATCTCAAGACTCCAGCAGTTACTTAAGAGATCTTGGAAAAAATGATGGCTTGATTGATCTAATAAAAGCTATTGAAGAGATTGACGGCGTAAAGAGTGCCAGAATTTTATACCTCTACCCTAGCACTACATCTATGGAATTAATTGAAACTATAGCTGTATCTAAAATCTTTCAAAACTACTTTGATATGCCAATACAACACATAAATCATAGAGTACTTAAAGCAATGAAGCGCGGAATTGGCAGTGATAAAATTAAAATACTTCTTAATGCTATGAAAGCTGTACCAAACAGTTTCGTGCGTACCAGTGTCATTGTCGGTTTTCCTACTGAGACACAAGAGGAGTTTGAAGATCTTTGCAATTACATTGAAGAGTTTGCTTTTGATCGTGTTAATATTTTTGAATATTCAGATGAAGAGGGAACATCTGCATATGAACTGCATCCAAAAATAGATGAAGAAACCATACATAAAAGAGCTGAAAAACTTGGTGAAATTGTAGAAGAAACTACTAAAAACTCTCTCAATAAAATGGTAGGAAAAACTTTGGAAATGATTGTTGAAGGTCCAAGTGAAGAGCATGAGTATCTGCTTGCTGCTAGACCTTTGCTTTGGGCACCAGAGATAGATGGAACTGTTTTAATAAATGACAGTGAAGTTGAAGGTGTAGAATTTGGTAAAACCTACCAGGTTTTAGTTACAGAGTCTGCAGGAAATCAATTAATTGGAAAAATTATAAATGCTTCTTGAGCCTTCGAGCTTAAAGATTTTAAAAAACAGAAAAAATCTTCTTGCCTTTTCGGCAGGAGTTGACTCTACTGCACTCTACCACCTTCTTAAAGAGGAAAATATAGATTTTGATATTGCAATAGTAAACTACAAAGTTAGAGAGCAAAGCGAAAAAGAGGTAGAGTATGCACTTCAACTTGCAAATAGTGATAACAGAAAGTGTCATCTTCTTGAAATAGAGTTAAGCGGTAAAAACTTTGAGTACAATGCACGAAATATACGCTATAAATTTTTTGAAGAGTTAATAGAAAAGTATAACTACAACAATCTAATTACAGCTCATCAACTTGATGATATGCTTGAGTGGAGTTTAATGCAACTTTGTAAAGGTTGTGGCTTAGCAGAGCTTATTGGAATGCAGCCAATAGAATCTAGAGAGAGTTACAACATAGTTAGACCTCTTCTTTTCACTCCCAAAAAGAGTCTGCTTGAGCTTTTAGAGACAAAAAAGATAAAATACTTTTTAGATCATACAAACCAATCTGACTCTTTTAAAAGAAACCGTTTCAGAAAATATGCTGCATCATTTTTAATGGAAGAGTCAAGCAGTGGAATTGCTAAAAGCTTTAAAATTTTGCTACAAGAAAAAGCAAACTGTTTTCCACCTCCGTACATCTACTTTCAAAGTAAAAAGTTTTACTGTATTAAAACACCAACTGATGATAAACTTTTAATACACCATATTGATACTCTGCTAAAAAAGGAAGGGTATATAGCCAGCAGTGCTCAACGTGAACATATTTTAAATAGTCGCAGCGCTGTTATTGGGGGAGAGTGGTGCATAGAGATAAATGACAAACTTACATATATATCTGCATATATTAAACCAGGAAAAATAAAAATGCCTAAATGGTTTAAAGAGCGTTGCAGAGAACTTAAAATAGGTTCTAAAGTTAGACCCTATCTATTTGACTCTGTCAATTTTGAAGAATTATTTTCACTACTTGAAATAGAAACTTTTTGATCTCTTCTCTTTTCCTGAAAGACTTTAATACGAAAAACTCCACTTATAAAATCGCCATTTGAGTAAAATGATATAGGAAAATCTGCCTGAATTGCAAATGGCATAAGAGGAAGTGCTTCCATAAAGCGATAAAAATTTTCAGGAGAAGACATCTGTGTAGTAGCATCAAGTTCATATATTTTAAATTTAGTATCACTTAAATTATTATCTACAAGTTTTAGTTCTGTTCTTATGAAAAATCTATTTGCTTTTTCAAGAAAAACATTTTTATCCCAATCTTTTTCAAATGTCTCTATTATTTTTCTATTTTTATGTTGTAAAGATTTGAGTTTATCATAAAAAGACTCATGCTCATTTTTAATCATTTCATACTCATTTTGTACCGTATGGTACACTTTACTTTTTGATTTATACTGTTTAATAGAAGGAATAACTATACCAAAAATTAGTATGAAGAGTATAATCAAATATATCAATATTAATACAAGCATACGTATTAAACGAATCTCTTTAAAGTTCACTCATCAACTCCATTCCCGGTATCTATGCCACCTTCATTGATTGACACAAAACGATACCATCCATTTTTAAGAGGGTAAAATGTAGTATTATTTCTATGAAAAACTGATTTTAGTGGAGCCTGAAGAAGATAGTTATATACATCTTTTGAAGGAGTAACACCATATAAAACTAATCCATCTTTATTTAAAATTGCTTTTGTTAAAGTTATCTGATCCGGTACTAAATCAAATAGATTTTGAATACTCTCTTTTAAAAGTGTATTGCGTGTTTGAATTGATTCAAATTTCTGTACTAAAAACTCTATTCTCTTAATTTCATTTTTATAAGTACGGTTTTCATTTTGAAATTTAGCGATCTCTTTTCTCATCAATTCTGTATCATCAATAAAATTATTCTTTTTAAGTATAATGAATATTGCAAATCCAACTGTTAAAATAATTGTAACCAAGAAAAAAACTAAAATTATTTTAGTATCTGAATCTATAGAATTTTTTGGTTTTGGACGTATAAAACTATATCTCATTTAACCCTCTTTAAATAGCAAAATAGAAATTCTTCTAGAATCATTTCTTGCTCTCAAAATCTTTAATTACCAATTTACTCATAGACTCAATAGGGTCAAAAGTTTGTAAAGAACAACTCATAAAGAGTTCATCTTCAATATAACGCACAATATCTTTACCTATTTGAGCATCAATGTCATATATAGCAATTGCTTCTAAAAAATCATGTTTATAGAGGTCATTATGATAAAAGTTTTCAATAGAAGATTTTAATCTGTCAAAGAAATCAAGATCATACTCTAAAAGTTCCAGTTCAGCCTCTTCATCTGTGTCAAGATTTTCAGACGTTATATCTTCTTTAAAATCATCTAATGTATCAACTTCACTTATTGGCTCTATATCTGTTTCCATACTATCTAGATCAAATGCCAAACCTATGTCGTCATCTTCTTCACTCTCTAACATATCATCATCTAATGATGCCTCTGAAACTGTCATAACTTGAGAAAACCATAAACCCTCTTTTGAAAATACAGCTACGTATAAAACTCCTTTTTGGTGCAAAACAGTCAATATAGGTGTATTTGTCAAATTTGGTTTTACTTTATCATATAGCATTACAAATGGAGAAAATAGAAAGTCCAAAGTAAGAGATTTATACTTATTTTCAAACCATTTCATTTCAACTAAAGAGACATAAGCCAACCAACTATCTTCTATACAAATGGTATGTACAAGTGAACTTTTTATATCAAATTTTTCAAGATCTTGTTTAGAACAGCCTGAAATAGCTCCTTGATTTGCTGTATCTAACATTGTGGCAAGGTAAGTTTTAGGGTAAGTTTGCAAAATCTCTTTATACCACTCTACAAGCTTATGTTCGCGCTTTTTGCCTTCAAACGTTTGTCGTACCTCAATAGATACACCATCTTTTTCAATATATCCGAAAGCTGCTTCTATAGTCTCTTCGTTTAAATAAAAAAGAAGTAAAGTTTTTGGCCACCAATAGCGCTGTAGTTTTCCCACACCTTGCCCTTGTTTTAAGTTATGTTTATCTTAAACTATTTTTGCTTAATTTGGCTTTTTCCATATAATGATTCATACAGTCTCTTAAATTTTTCATATACCTCTTTAGCTTTTTCTATTAACTCTGACTCTGTTAACTTAGAAGAAGGCAAAGATGAATATTTGTCTATCATAACTTCACACATCATCTTAATTCTTATTTTATCAGACTGCTGAATAGGTGGATTATTGGCAATTGATTCAATCTGTTCCAAATAAGCCTTACCCTCTTTTATATAATCGACAAATTCGCGCGCTATTTCAGTCTGTCTCATAACTGTTAATGCAACACGGTTATAAGGATCAAGCTTATATGCCTCTTTTGCCAAAATTAATGCTTGTTCATACTCTCCTGACATGTAGTACCACTTTGCTTTAAATGCTTTTTCGTAAGATGGATTTGTTAAGGCAAAAAGAACCATTAATAGCAAAAGAAGAATAGAGAGTGCCAAAAAAAGTAGTTTAGACTGCATATTTAAGCATCCTCTCTTTAAGATATAATTTTGCTTCATCTTTTGTCATATCATTTATATAAATAGGTTCAGATATATAAAAATCGATTGTTCCAAAAGGCTTTGGTACTGTGAACTTATCCCAGCTTGAAGCTTGCCAATACTTTTCAGGATGACAATTTACAATTACTATAGGAATTTTTGCTTTTTGTGCAATAACAACAGCACCATCAGAAACAGAGTGTCTTGGTCCTTTTGGACCGTCCGGAGTAATAGCAACATGCTCTCCAAACTCTTTAACCGATTTTATAGCAGAAATAAGAGCTTTTACAGCACCTTTGCGAGATGAACCCCTTATAGTCTTTATACCCATAAGTTTAGTTACTCTAGCTATAATCTCACCATCAAAATGATCACTTATCATTACATTTAATTTTCTTGACGTATCCAATTTTGCATATATAAATGGAGCGAGAAGAAGTTCACCATGCCAAAAGAGGATTACTACAGGAGAGTCAGGAAACTTTCCATTAAAGTTCCATCTCTTTTTAGATGTAATAAATAAAAACCACATAAAGGACCATATAAGAGGAGGAAGTATCCAGAGCCCAAGGGCTCTAGCAAATTTTTTACGCAATCACAACTCCAAAGTTAGACAGACGACCAGCATCAGTAATTTTAACAGTAACTATTTTGCCTAAAAGTTCTTCACTTCCATCAACTTGAACCATAACATTATTATCACTTCGTCCTGCTACTTTTCCACCTGGTCTTAACTCTTCAAAATATACATCTACGACTTTACCAACTCTTTCACTTTTCATCTCATCAAGAATCTCATTATGGCGTGACTGAAGTCGTGTTAAACGTTGTGAGCCTATTTCATCAGGTATCTGATCTTCATAATCTTTTGCAGGAGTCAAAGGTCTTGGAGAGTATTTAAAGCTAAAGATTTGCTCAAACCTAACCTTTTCAATAACATCCATTGTATCTTCAAAATCCTCTTCACTCTCTCCTGGAAAGGCTACAATGATGTCGGTGCTGATCGAAACGTCAGGAACCATTTGGCGAAGTTTTAGTGCTCTGTCAAGAAACCACTCTTTTGTATAACCCCGTTTCATAGCCTTTAAAATTTTTGTCGAACCACTCTGTAAAGGCATATGCATAGATTTACAAATCTTTGGATTATTTGCAAACTCTTCTAAAAACTCATCATCCATATGAAGAGGATGCGGTGATGTAAAGCGTATACGCTCAACACCATCAACTTCACTGACCAATCGAAGCAAATTAGTAAAATTCATCTTTGGATGTTCACCACTGAAACGGCGACCGTAATTGTTTACATTTTGCCCTAAAAGGAATATCTCTTTAGCTCCAGTTTTGGCAGCTTTTTCAACCTCTTTTACAATCAAATCAGATGGAATTGAAACCTCTTCACCACGAGTATGAGGAACAATGCAGAAAGTACACTGTTTATCGCATCCTATAGAGATATTCACGTATGCTTTGTATGGTGAGCTTCTAAAATCACCAAATGCATACTGACTCTCATCATAATCAATATCGACTTCAACAGCTTTAGGTTTATGCAACACCTCTGTTATTTTGCTGACATTTCTTGCACCAAGTACAAAGTCTACAAATGGTGCTTTTTTAATGATCTCTTCACCAAGATGACTTGCAGTACAACCGCATACGCCTATTTTTGCACCATCTTTTTTTCGCTTGTTGAAAACTCCTATCTCACTAAAAAGCTTATGTACAGGTTTTTCTCTTACGCTACAGGTATTGATCAAGATAAGATCTGCTTCTTCAAGCGTTTCAGTCTGTTCATAACCCTCTTTGTAACTTAGCTCTGCAATCATATGTTCACTGTCACGAACATTCATCGCACAGCCGAGTGTTTCAATGTAAAATTTTTTTGCCATATTAGATACCCTGCTTATGACAGGATATGAGCCTCATAAAGATAATCATTCTCATCAAGACCGTAGCGAACCTCTTTGAAGTAGACACTTAAACCTTTGCTTTCAAAGTACTCTACCATCTCCATTAGATCTTTGTGTGAATTTTCACGATCAAAATAGAATATTTTTTGCCCCTCTTTTTCAATCTCTTTTTCAATCTTTTCAAGACTAATTGTTTTAGGTTTTGCATTTAGTTCTGTTCGTACAGCTTTTAATTCCATAGACTCTTCCTCATTTTTATGTGCATATTATTGATTTCTTAATTGTATCAAAACAAAAGTAAAGCTTTTATAAATGTTAAAGATTGCTTTCAGTATAATTAAGCCTCTAGTCAGTCTGCATAACTCTACTGCAACATTAAAAATCACCGAAAATTATAGAAGGAATTGTTAAAGATATGGAAAAAATTATAGATATTATCGACTCTATTGCCCATGAAAAGGGACTTAAACCAGAATCAGTCAAAGAAGCATTTAAAACTGCGGTGATTCAAACTGCCAAACGTGTAATATGTGAAAATTGCGATTTTGAGGTAGAGATAGATGAAAAGAGTAAGCAGTATACTCTCTATCAAAAGATCACAGTTGTAAATTCTGATGACAAACGTTTGGAGGAAGAGCCGGAAAAATATATCTCTCTAACCGAAGCAAAAGAGTTAGATTCTGATGTTGAACTTGGTGATGAACTAACAAGTGAAGTCAGCTTGGAAGATTACGGAAGAAGTGCGGCATCTGCACTTTTTCATGAAATAGAGTACCACATTCAACGCTTTGTAGAAGAGCAGATGTTCAATAAATACAAAGCTATGATAGGCACCGTTGTAAGTGGACCAGTAACACGAGTCGATAATGAGCAAAATACTTACATAGAGATTGATGAAGTTCGAGCTGTATTGCCAAAACGAAACCGTATCAAAGGTGAATATTTTCATGTTGGCGATACAATAAAAGGTATTTTGAGATATGTTGGCATAGATAAAAAGTTTGGCATTCACTTAGAAGTTTCACGTACAATGCCAAAGTTTTTAGAAGAACTGCTAAAACAAGAAGTTCCAGAAATAGCAGACGGTTTGGTTGTCATAGAAAAATCGGCAAGAATTCCTGGAGAGCGTGCTAAAGTAGCATTGACTGCTACAAGTCCAAGAGTAGATCCTGTTGGTGCTACAGTTGGTGTAAAAGGTGTAAGAATAAATGCAGTCAGTAAAGAGTTAAACGGTGAAAATATCGACTGTATTGAATACTCACCTATTCCTGAAATATTTGTAGCAAGAAGCCTAAGCCCAGCTATCATAAGCAGTGTGAAGATAGAAGATAAAAAAGCCATAGTTACACTGCCTAGTGATCAAAAGTCTAAAGCAATTGGAAAAAGCGGAATAAACATTAGACTAGCATCAATGCTAACCGGATACCAGATAGAACTTAATGAAATAGCTGCAACTGCATCAAGCAGTGATGAAGCCAAAACAGATGAAGAAAAACAGATAAATCCAGATGCTCTAAAAGCTCTCTTTGGAGAGTAACTGCATTGCACTCTCTGTAAGAAAGTCCAATCCCCAATACGGGGTCGGGACTTTAGTCCCGCATTAATGCAAAAAAGCTCAATTATAAACTCTTATCTTTAAAATAAGGGTTTAACTTAGCAAGTATTAAATCTGCCAAAACATTGCCAAGAAGTGTTAAAAACGCTGTAATAATCAAGATTCCCATAATTACCGGATAGTCCCTGCTAAGTGCTGACTGATAAAACAATAGCCCCATTCCATTTATAGAAAATATTGACTCAATTATAACACTCCCACCAATCAGTCCAGGCAAAGATAGTCCTAAAATTGTTATGATTGACGGCATCAGATTTGGCATAATGAATTTTTTTCTTACGGTTTTATCATCTATACCTCTAGCCTTGGCAAAAAATATGTAGTCACTTTTTAAAATCTCTAATGTAAGTGAACGTACATACATAGTCAAACCGCCTATACCACCAAATACCATTACAAAAATAGGTAAGCTTAAATGCCAAGCCTGATCTATCAATTTAGCTATGCCCTCTTTTGGTTCAATGCTCTGTAAACCGCTTATGGGAAACCAGCCAAGCTTTAAACTCAAAAAGAGTATTAAAAGCAGAGCAAGATAGAATGATGGCATAGCAAAACTTACTAACGATAACTGCTTTATTGCTTTATCTTCTAAACTTTGCTGTTTTAATGCTGCTTTTATTCCAAGCCAAAGAGAGATGAAAAATACAAAAAACATAGATACCAGATTGATTGTCAAAGTAATAGGAAGCCTAGAAACTATTTCATCTACCACTGCCTTCCCGCTTGCAAAAGAAAGACCAAAATCTAAATGAAGCAAGGCCCATACCCAATGCAGATACTGTTCAAAAAGAGGCTTGTCTAATCCATAAATTGCCTTAAGATGTTCAATGGACTCTTTTGTAATGTTTGGGTTAAGCTCTCCAGCAGCAAAAAAACTGTTAGGAGCTGCGTGAATAGCTAGAAAGGAGATAAGCGAGATGAGAAGTAACATCCCGCATATATAGATCAATTTTCTAAAGATCAACTTCATTACTTACGAACCAGTACAACATCCTTGAGAGTTCTTAGTTTCAAACTTTCATTATGTAAAGTTTTTCCATCTTCATCTATATGTAAAATCCAGTGTTCTCCGCCAAATGAGATGAAGCCTAGATTACCCTCTTCACCTATATTTACAACAACATTACGCATCTTTTCATTGACGTCATCTACTTTATATGTTGTCTCAACCCACTTGTTTTTGTTTTTTATGCTAAGTTTGCCACCTTTTTCAAACTTGTAAACCAAAGAGCCGTCAGGACTCTCCCAAGTACCAATGAGCATTTTAGCAAGCTTTGAAGTTTTTGCTTTGTAAACTGCTTTGCTTTTTTCATTTACAACAGTTTCAGCAACAACTACATTTTCAGGAACAGCTTCCCAAGTTCCATCTTTTTTAAGAGCAATCATCTTGCCATTTTTCTTAATTAGTGTAACTTGTTCATAAGTTCCATCATCTTTCAAAAGAACTGTTTTACCATTTTCAAGTGTTACAAACTGAGATGCAAATGACATAGCAGATAACATGAGAAAAAGTGTCATTTTCTTTAGCATTACTTATCCTTTTATTGTTAATTTAAAAGTTTGATAAATATATAGTATCAACTTTTTCAAAGTATAAGCTTAAAAAAGAGGAAAACAAAAGAAGTTTTTTAAAGAAGTATTCCCACGCAAAGCGTGGGAACGAGGAGAAAGAAAAAATTAGAAGTTGTAAGTTAGGTAAACTTGTACAGTGTTAAAACTGTCAGCATTATTTAAATTATCAGCATCAGTATAAATGTATGCTAAAGTTGTATCAAGTGCACCAAGTTTTTTAGATGCAGTAAGAGTAAACTCATTCATATCAACATTTGTTGAGTCATTAGAAGTAGAAGTGAAATATGCTCCTAAATCTGCAACATCTTTTAGGCTATATTCTGCAGCTAAAGCAACCGCATCAGTATCTGGTGCACCTACATAACCATATGTCCACCAAGCTTCTGTATAAAGTTTAGATTGTGCTTTATATGTTCCAGTTGCAGTATTTGCAATATATACAACACCATCTTTATCGGTAGAAGAATAAGCAGCAGATACACTTAAGGCACCCATTGTATAACCTACTTTTGCTGCCCAAGCACTTGAATCACTTACTTCATTATTATTAATTTTTACTTTACTATCTGGATTGATATTGGCATACTGCACACCAACAGTTAAACCTTTTATTGGTGCAACATCAGCTTGTAACCAATATGCAGTTGCAATATTAACAACATTATAATACCAACCTTGTGCTGTAGTCATTGGAATTGCCGTAGTTACAGCACCAATAGCATATGCACCACCTGCTGTCGCAGTAGTACCTGCTAAAGTTACTCCTAAATCCGTTGCTTGTTGCGTGACACCACCTAAAACTGCACTTCCATAAGTGTTAAAACTATCATCACCATCTGCAGCACCTGTAGTTACGCCACCATTTGAAGCACCATTACCACGTCCAACCCAAGCAGCTACCAAAGTAGTTTTAGGAATATCTTGGTTTAAAACAACAGCTGCATCAAAAGTATTTGCTGCAATATTCCATTTTTCTGTAAATGCAAGTGGGGTATCAAGCTCTTGACGACCAACTTTAATAGTAGTTTTTCCTAGAGTTTTAGCAATCCAAGCTTCATTTACCCACCATTGAGTTTTAAGTAAATTAGCATCATCATTAGAAGCCCAAGTAGCTGATACAAGATTTTTTTCTAATCCTAGTGTGCTAAGAGCAGTAACACCAATTTTTCCTGCAACACCATTTGCAAGATCAGCAGAAGCACTTAAATCAAATGCAGCTTGTCCCATTGACCCATCTTGATTGAATATATCATTACTACCTGTATCATCAGTACTATAATAAAGTTTAGCATCTCCACTAACTTTAATATTTTGAACATCTGCGAATGCAGATACACTCATAGCCATAATTGCCGCAAGGCTCAGTTTTGCAAATTTCATTCCTACTCCTTAGGTATTTTAAATTGTTTAGCTTGCAAACGTCATTATACCATATAAAAAACTTAAATAACTATTATAACGAGTAAACTAAACTTATAACAATCTACGTTTACATTAAGTAACACTTATTTCTGCTTGTCCCAGTTTAGTACTGCTTTGCCATCTTCTTCATCAACTGCTGCCATTCCCATAATGTTATACCCAGCATCTACGTAATGAATTTCTCCTGTAACGCCACTTGATAATGGACTTAAAAGATACATTGCACTGTTTCCAACCTCTTCTATTGTTACATTATGTCTTAAAGGTGCATTTGTCTCATTCCATTTAAGAATAAAACGAAAATCACCAATACCGCTAGCAGCCAATGTTTTAATAGGACCTGCACTTATGGCATTTACACGTATTCCTTTTCGAGGTCCAAGATCTGCTGCTAAGTATCTTACAGAGCTCTCTAAAGCAGCTTTTGCTACACCCATAACATTATAGTTAGGAATCTGCTTTTCTGCCCCTAGGTAACTTAATGTCAAAATAGAAGCACCTTCATTTAGCATAGGAAGCATTGTACGACTTAATTCAATGAGACTGTAAACAGATATATTCATTGCTATCTCAAATGCTTCTTTGGTTGTTTCAACAAAAGGATTGCTTAAAGCCTCTTTTGGAGCAAAAGCAACTGCGTGTACAATGAAATCGAAAGTTCCCCACTTCTCTTTAAGTGCATTGGCAAGTGCTTCAAACTCTTCTGGTTTGCTTACATCAAGAGGATAAACCATATCACTGCCAAAATCTGCAGCAATTGGCTCAACACGTTTTTTAAGTGAATCATTTAAATATGTAAAAGCAAGTTCTGCACCTTGCTCGTGACATGCTTTGGCAATACCATATGCAATTGATTTATTATTTGCAACACCTACTACTAAGCCGCGTTTACCTTTCATTAACATCAAAGATCCTTTATTTTTTATTTTAATTTATAGGACTAAAGTCCTATCCCCAGATAAGGGGGTTGAGACTTAAGTCTCATCAATAAAAAGCCTAATCTATATTTTTAGCTATTTCAAGCATTGAAATCATACTTTCAGCGTCCCAGCTGGCTGTTCCTATCAATGCTCCGTCACAACCTGGAACTGCAAGTATCTCTGCTAAGTTTTGAGGTTTTACACTCCCTCCATAAAGCAAAGGTTTATCAACCATTTCTTTTATCATTGAATGAGTACGTTCTATTAGTTCAGCAGTTGCAGTTTTACCTGTACCGATTGCCCAAACAGGTTCATATGCCAAGATCAGATTTTCATAAGATGTATCTATTCCTTCTAACTGCTCTACAAGATATTGACGTACTGCTTTGTCTCCTGCTTCTCTAACTTCCAATGGTTCACCGATACAGTAGAAAATCTTAAACCCTTTTTCTATAAACCATATATATTTTTTTGCTATAAACTCTTGAGTTTCTCCTAAAATGTGTCTTCTCTCACTATGACCTATTAAAAGAGTCTTTACATTAAACTCTTCCAACTGCTCTACCCCTATCTCACCTGTAAAAGAGCCTTTTATAGTTGGGTAAGCATTTTGTGCACCTATATGTATGCTGTTTTTAACATTAAAATTATTTAAAGCAGTAGCAGGTGGGAAAAGGTATAGATCATCCAAATAACCAAGCTCACCCATAGAGGTATCAAGCTTTTCCACATACTCCTGCGTTGATGCTCTTGTATGGTTTGTTTTGAAATTGGCTGCGAGTATTTTACTCATCATCTTCTCCGTCAATTTGCAGTGCTGCTATACCAGGTAAGTTTTTGCCTTCAAGAAGTTCCAGACTTGCACCGCCTCCAGTGGAGATAAATGTCATCTCATCATCAACGCCTACACGCTGAACCAAATCAGCAGTATCTCCTCCGCCTATTATTTTTGTAGCGTATGATTCTGCTACATAATTGGCAAGCTTGAAGCTTCCTCGTGCAAATTTATCCATCTCGTAAACACCCATTGGACCATTCCATAAAATAGTTTGACAATCTGCCAATGCTTCACGGAACAGACGTGTAGATGCCAATCCTATGTCAAGCCCCATCCAATCTTTAGGCATCTCTTGAAATGTAACATATTTTACTGGTGCATCCTCTTTAAACTCAGGAGCAACTACAAAGTCAACAGGAAGATAGAATTTAACACCTAACCTCTTTGCTTCTTCCATAATATGACGTGCATCATCAAGCAAATCATCCTCAACAAGAGATTTGCCTACTTCATAACCTCGCGCTTTCCAAAATGTAAATGCCATTGCACCGCCAATGACCATTTTATCTACTTTAGGAAGAAGGTTTATGAGTGCTTCAAGCTTACCTGAAACTTTACTTCCGCCAACAATTGCCATAAATGGTCTAGTCGGTTTTCTAAGTAACTTATGAAAATACTTAATCTCTTTTTGAAGTAGAAAACCTGCACCTTTGTGATGGATGTCAAAATAGTGGGTGATTGCTTCAACAGATGCATGAGCGCGATGGCTTACACCAAAAGCATCATTAATGTAAAACTCTGCCATAGATGCAAATTTTTTAGCAAGTTCAGGATCATTTTTTGTCTCACCAGGCTCAAAACGAACATTTTCAAGCAGTAAAATCTCTCCACTTTGAAGAGCTTCAGCCTTTGCTACTGCATCTGGTCCAACAACATCTTTAGCCAAAATGATATCTTGATGCAAAAGCATATGCAGACGTTTTGCTACAGGTTCAAGAGTATACTTTTCATTAAACTCACCTTTAGGCCGCCCCATATGACTTGCCAAAATGATGGCGCATTCATGATCAAGACAGTATCGTATAGTCTGTAAGGCAGCACGTATGCGACGATCATCTGTAATATTTCCAAATTCATCTAACGGTACATTAAAATCACAACGAATAAAAACCTTCTTACCTGCTAAATCCATATCTTTTACTGTTAAAAGTTTCATTTGATCCCTTTATTTTGATATATAGAGTGCCATCTCGACAAGACGATTGGCATATCCCCACTCATTGTCATACCAAGCCATAATTTTGACCATATTGCCACCGATAACTTGCGTTAAATCTGTTGCAACTATTGAGCTTCGTGTATCACCACAAAAATCTTGACTTACACCATAATTATTATCAATACCCATAATACCGTTTAATTCACCTTTTGCCTTCTCTATCAAAAGCAGATTAACCTCATCAACTGATGTCTCTTTTTCAAGAACCAAGTTTAAGTCCATTAAAGAGACATCAGGGGTAGGTACTCGTACGCTTTGACCGTGAAGTTTACCTTTTAGAGTTGGCAAAACTTTATATATTGCTTCGGCAGCATGCGTTGTTGTAGGAATCAAATTGACTCCAGCAGCACGGCATCGGCGAAGATCTTTTGAAATGGGAGCATCCATTAGGCTTTGACCGCCTGTATATGCGTGAATTGTTGTCATTAAGCCGCTTTTAATGCCATATACTTCATCCAAAACTTTTGCTATAGGACCTAAGCAGTTAGTCGTACAGCTTGCATTGGAAATTATTTGCTCACCTTTGTACTGATCAGCATTTACACCAAATACATAGGTTGGAGTATCATCTTGTGCAGGTGCTGAAATGATAACTCTCTTAACTCCATTATGCAAATGGCATCGCAATTGATCACTTCTTAAAAATCTGCCACTGCACTCTAAAACTACATCAGCTCCTACATCGGCAAAACGCAACTCTGAAGGATCAGACTTCTGAAAAATCTCTATAGACTGTCCGGCAAAGTTAAGTCTGTTGCCCTCCAGAGATGCCATTGTATCTAAAGGCCCGTGTACACTGTCAAAATTTGTAAGATACTCAAGCGTTTTAGCATCGGCAAGATCATTGATCGCAACCAGCTCAACATCATCACGCTTTGAGACGATTCGTGCAACACTCCGCCCGATGCGTCCATATCCATTGATTGCAATCTTTAAAGCCAATATAAATCCTTGTATCAAAAAATCAATATGATTTTATCAAATTATGTGTACAATTAGGTTTAAATGGAAGTTGGAAAATATACAATGGAAGATAAAAATAGAAGTGTAGCAATTTATGGTGGAAGTTTTGATCCTCCTCATATTGGACATCTTGAAATTATTAAAAAAGCGCTATATACTCTTCCTATAGAAAAACTTATAGTGATACCTGCATTTATAAGCCCATTTAAAAAAGGGCACTTTGCACCACCTGAACTTAGATTAAAGTGGCTTGAAAAGATAACTTACTTTGACAATCGAATAGAGATAAGTGATTTTGAACTTAAAAAGTCTAAAAAATCTTACACTATTGATACTGTAAACCATTTTTCTTCAGTTTATGATACAATTTTCTTTATTATAGGTGCAGATAACCTAAAGTCATTGCATAAATGGCATAAGTTCGATGAACTGGATAAAAAAGTAAAATGGGTAGTTGTAACAAGAGATGATGTAAAAATTCCAGACAAATTCATAAAGCTGGATATTGATATACCCATAAGTTCTTCTATACTAAGAGAAGAGATAGACCCAAACAAAATACCTGAAGAGATTCGGGATGAAGTAGTAAAATTTTACAAAAATTAAGGAGAATGATTGAGTACTACACTAGAAACAAGAACAGACAGGATAGTTAATCTGCTAGATATGAAAAAGGCTGAAGATATACAAGTATTTGATTTAAGAGATAGAGAGTATTTAACCGATAGTGTAATCATCGCAACAACACTCGGAGACAAACATACTCTTGCATTGCTTGATATGCTAAAAGAGG
The DNA here is from genome assembly GCF_900115615.1 of Hydrogenimonas thermophila. Lineage (NCBI taxonomy): Bacteria > Pseudomonadati > Campylobacterota > Epsilonproteobacteria > Campylobacterales > Hydrogenimonadaceae > Hydrogenimonas > Hydrogenimonas thermophila. Next base: position 34,984 of record NZ_FOXB01000014.1, read on the forward strand.
AGTTAAAACCTGCAGGTGAAACTTTCTTAGCAGTAGATGAAGGTGATGAGTGGACTGTAATTGATCTTGGTGATATAATGATTCATTTGATGGTACCGGAGTACAGAACAAAATATAATCTTGAAGAGTTTTTAGCAAATTTGAGCCTCGAAAGACCGGAACAGTCTGCAAGCTAATTCCGAGGCTCTTGCTCGGAATTAAGCAATAACTGTTCCAACTTTGCTATGAACCACAATGGTACATAGCATTTTTACATCTTTTTCAGAGCTTCTATTCCCAGCATCTTCAAACCAACACGCAAAGAGAGAGCTACCATAGCTGAAAGCTTCAACAGTGCATCTTCGTTTGGAGTTCCCACTACTTTGTTATCATAATAGAATTTATGATACATCCCTGCAAGATACTTTAAATAATCTGTAACTTTTTGTAACTGACGACTCTCAAATGCATCTTCAAGAACTTCAGGCAACAAAAGAGCTGTAAAGAGAAGGTCATATGCACTCTCACTCAAACCTTCAATTGATGCATCAAAAACATCTTCTTGATTTTTGCCTGCTTTTTCAAAGAGTGAAAAAACACGAGCATGTGCATAATTGATGTAATATATAGGGTTAGAGTTATCCTCTTTTTTCAAATCCTCTACATCAAACTCAAGGTGCGTATCACTCTTTTTAGTTAAAAAGGTAAAACGCAATGCATCATTCCCTATCTCTTTAACAATATCTTGCATCAAGATGAAGTTACCTGCCCTCTTAGACATTTTATACGGTTCACCACCTTTAAGCAAAGATACCATTTGAGAGAGAATAATCTCTAGCCTTTTAGGATCATGACCAAAAAATGCAATTGCTGCTTTTACACGGGCAATATAACCGTGGTGATCAGCTCCCCAAATGTTGATGTAGTGATCATACCCCCGCTCAAACTTCAAATAGTGGTAAATAATATCACCAGCAAGATAAGTAGGTCGTCCATCTTCTCGTACGACTACGCGATCTTTCTCATCACCATGCTCGGTTGACTTCAGCCACCATTTACCATCTTTTTCGTAAACAGCTCCAGCTTCAGACAATTTTTCAAAAATCTCATCCCACTTATCATAGAGTGATTTCTCACTGACATAGTGGTCAAAAGTAATTCCAACTTCTGCAAGATTTTGGTTAATGAGATCAAGCATTTGATCTTTTGCCCACTCAGAAATTTCTGCTATACTGCTTTCATCTTTAAACTTTTCAGCTCCAAGCACTTCAACAGCTTTACGGGCAAGATCAACAATATATTCACCACGATAATACTCATCAGGCCACTCAACATCAAGACCAAGAACTGTTTCACGCCCTGCAAGGTAAACTGAAAGACCTAACAAATAGATCTGATTACCTGCATCGTTAACATAATATTCCCGTTCTATCTTGTAACCTACGTGGCTTCCTATGCGAGCCAATACATCACCCCAAACTGCACCTCTTGCATGTCCTATGTGTAAAGGACCAGTTGGGTTTGCACTTACAAACTCTAAGAGTATAGATGTATTATTATCACCCTTACCGAAATCATTTTCATTCTTTAATGCCCAAACTGCATACTCATTCAAAAAATTTTGACTAAGCTTTATGTTTACATACCCTTTAAGAGCATCAACCTTTTCAAACATCTCTTCTTGACGAAGCTTTTCAGCAAGCTCTTCAGCAATCTGCATAGGATTGCGTCGAAGAACTTTAGCTAATGAAAAGGCTATAGGTGTCGCATAGTGACCAAAACTTTTATCTTTGGGCTTTTCAAGAACAATTGGATGATCTATATGTTTTTGAAGAACCTCATAAACCCTTCGCCTCAATTGTTTTCCTTATGCCTCTTTTTTTTCTTCAGGCTTATCGCTTTTAGCTGCATCAGATTTTTGCTCTACCTGTTTTTCAGCTTTATTTGCTGCAACCTCTTCCTCTTCATCCTCTTTCATCGCTTTTTTGAAATTGCGAATTCCACTTCCCATTCCTTTTGCAAGCTCAGGAATCTTTTTAGCTCCAAAAAGTAATACGACAATTGCAAGAATTATCAGAAGTTCTGGCATAGATGGCATTCCCATATCTATCTCCTTTTAAAATTTTGGTTTTATTATATCTACCATTCGCTGTTGCAGGGCTTATAATTTTTTAATTATTATTTCCCATTTCTCCACTCATTAATAAAATGGAGTGCTTGTTTACGACCTTTTTTAAGCCGAGCCGCTTTAGCTACTGCAATAAAAGAGTCAACAGCATCTTCAAAATTATCATTGACAATTAAAAAGTCATATGCTGTTATATACTCAATTTCAACTAAAGCATTATCAATTCTTTTTTTGATAATACTCTCATCATCTGTTCCTCTGCCATGCAGTCTTCTTTCCAACTCTTGAAGAGATGGCGTTGTAACAAATACTGATGTAATTAAATCACCCATTCTCTCTCTTGCAATTGCATGACCTTGAACATCAATATCAAAAATTACTAATTTTCCTTCTTCTAAAGCCTCTCTTACAGGTTTAAGTGAAGTACCATAATAGTTTCCATGTACTTGTGCATACTCCAAAAACTCACCAGCTTTAATATCGGCTTCAAATGTTTCTCTATCTACAAAAAAGTAATCTACTCCATCTTTTTCGCCTTCTCTTGGAGGACGAGTAGTTGTAGATATTGAAAAATAGAAATCTCCTATTCTATCTTTTGCTGCTTTAATCAGTGAACTTTTTCCAGCTCCGCTTGGACCAGAAATAATTAGTACACTTCCAAAACTGCTTGGCATCATCAATCTTTCGGGAATGTAATATTTATATTTATTTGAGCACCTGCAAGCAGCTTTCTTAATGCAATAGGATCCATCCCTGAAAGTTTAGAGATCAGCTCTGCACCTTCAACACTTTTATCTGCCTCATTAGCTGGTAACTGTTCTGGCTCTACTGCTGCTTTAACAGGCTCTACTTTATCTTGTAAACTTGTCTTAACAGCAGTGCTTTCATCTGCTGCAATCTCTTCTCCTAAAGCTTTTCCAAGCTCTTCTTCGCTAATTAGATCAAACTCATCATCAATATCTTCTGACTCTACTTTTGATTCATCATTAATAGCCATTTCTTCACTATCCTCCATTTCAATCTTCTCTTCTGGCTCATCTTCAAAACTTATATCATTCTCTTCTGGCTCATCCATTTCATCATCAAATGAGATATCTATATCATTAGATGACTCTTCCGATAATATTTCCATCGGCTCATTTGGTTCATCTTGTTTTTCACTATTTTCTACTTCATTTATATCGCTGGTTAAGTCTTCATCTTCAATAAGTGCAAACTCATCATCTTCAGATGATGCAGCATTTCCATCATCATCCAATAACTCTTTTACTTTTGTAAGTTGATTTTCATCAAGAATTCCACCCTCGTCTTCAGCCCCTTCAACTAAAGGTTGTTCATCTTCAGTTTCATCATCTGAGAATGTCAACATTTCAGTTTCATTACTCTCTAAATCGTTATCGTCATCTGTATCTTTTGTAAAATCAAACTCTGTATTATCTTCAAGGCTTTCATCAAAATTGACAGTAGTATCTTCCCCTTCATCTTCTGATAAAATATCAAACTCTTCTATATTCTCATCATTTTCTGTTTTACTTTCTAATGAATCAAAATCAATAGTTTCCTCATTATCAGTCTCTTCTTGAGTAATTAAGAAATCTTCTTCTTTTTCTTCGTTATCTTCATTCATCAACGTATCAAAATCATCAAAACTTTCTTCTTTTTTTATCTCTTCATCGTTATTATCACTCTCTTCATCCATATCTCCCATTAGAGCATCAAAATCAACTGAGTTTTCCTCTTCATTACTATCTTCAGCTACTGCAATTTCCTCTTTATTCTCACTATTGTCTTCATCTAAACTATCCATTAATGCATCAAAGTCAACTGAATTTTCATCTTCACTACTGTCATCTGCTATTGCAATATTATCTTCATTCTCATTACTATCTTCATCTAAACTACCCATCAATGCATCAAAATCTTCAGAACTATCTTCTTTTTCTTCTTCTTTATCTTTTGTACTCTCTTCTAAAACATTAGAGGAAGGCTCTTTTATTGAAATTTCCACATCCAAGTCATCGTCCATATCATCCAACAAAGAGTCGAAGTCTAAATCATCATCCATATCATCAGATGAATTGCTGCTGCTCTCTTTTTCATCATCCATTTGGTCCATTAATGAATCAAAGTTTGCAAAACTATCTTCATCAAGATCATCATTACTATCTAAATCACCTAATGAATCATCAAATGAACTTGATAATAGGTCATCATCTGATGATGGAAGTGAAATATCATCATCACTAGAAGTCATATCATCAACTGTCAATTCATCTTTAATTTTGCTAAGAAGATCAACCATCTCTGTTGGAAGAAAAGGTTTTTTCAAATAAAAATCAAATTCAGGATTTTTTTGATTTTCATCAGCATAAATCAATCCATATTTTTTTGCTTTGACTAAATTTTTAAACTCATCTACCGTTAATTCATTCAATTTTGCATTGTCTATGAATACAATATCGGCACTTGTACTACCCTCAATCTCTTCAATATCAAAGATTTCTTCGACTTCAACACCAGCTTTTTGCGCACTTAAACCTGTGAGTTTTGCAACAACAGGATTGTCGTTTACCAGTAGCATTCGCATAGTCAGCCCTTTTTAGGTGGGAATTTTAATATATTGTATAACCCTATTCATTTATTTTTGCTTTAACTCAGCTTATCCAACGCATTAATACATCTATAGCATTTAAAAAATGTGTTTTAAACAGTATCATAATAGATCCAAATATAGCGATCCAGACACTCATAGACAAAAATATTTTGATAGGAAAACCTACTACAAGCAAGTTAAATTGCGGCATTGTTTTCATCAACATTCCAAAAATAACATCTGAAAGCAATGAAAGAGCAATTATTGGAAAAGCTATAGAAAAACCAAACATAAACAATCCACTCATTGCATTCATAAGGTAATCAAACATTGAATGGTTCATAACAATATCACCTAAAGGGGCTGTTCTAATTGCATCAACCATCCACATCAGCATCATATAATGACCGTTAAAACTAAGCATTACAACTGTAGCCATCAATAGCAAAAACTGACCTACCAAAGGAGATTGCACCTGTGTTTGTGGGTCAATGACACTTGCCATAGAAAAACCCATTACAAATGATATCTGTTCACCTGCATATGATATGATGCCAAAAACAATATTCATAGCCAAACCAGCCAAAAGTCCCATAATTACTTCAGAAAGTATTGCAGCAAAAAATGCTGAAGCAGTAGGAGGCTCTGGTGTAACAGGTACTACCGGATATAAAACAATAGCCAAATAGAATGCAAATGCCGCTTTAATCTGTGTCGGGACTGACATATGATTGTAAAATGGTAAAAATACAAATAACGTGGAGAGTCTTACAAAAAGAAGAAGAAAAGTATAAATATGATCAGGATGAAGTAAGCTGTACCAGCTCACTGTATCTGCTCCAATCTTCTATTTTCCAATCGATATACCCTATCACAACTTTTTGCTATTCGCTCATCATGAGTTACAAGAAATAGAGCGCCTGAAACTTTTTTAATATGTTCAAAAACTGCATCCATAACTATGTGTGCAGTCTCATCATCCAAATTTCCGGTAGGCTCATCTGCAAAGATGATTCTCGGTTTTTTTGAAAGAACACGGGCTATTGAAACTCTTTGCTGTTGACCGCCTGAAAGTTCTGTAACCCTTTGGTTAATTACATTTTCAATGCCTAAACGATGTAAAATCTCAGTATCAGGCTTATTTTCGCTCAAAAGAGTCGCTATCTCAATATTTTCCGCCCCACTCATTCCTTTAAAAAGATAGTGAAACTGAAAAATTATACCTATTTTGAAGCGTCTAATTGCTAGCTGCTCTTTTGAACTCAAACTGTACAAATCTTTTCCAAAAAGCTCTACTGAACCCTTTTGCGGTTTTAGAAGTGTTGCTAAAATATGTAAAAGTGTAGATTTTCCACTACCGCTTACACCGATAACAGCAACTTTTTCATTCTCTTTGATAGTAAGATCGATATTTTCAAAAAGTAGATAATCAAATGAATGAGATAGATTTTTTGCCTTAAGTAGTTCCAAGCCGCCTGAAGATGGCGACTCAGATAGAGATGAAAGAGACATAGGGAATTATTTGCCCATTTGTGCCGCAACTTCTGCTGCGAAATCTTCCTCTTTCTTTTCAATACCTTCACCAAGCTCAAAGCGGATGAATTCAACAATTTTAGCAGTTCCACCAGCCTCTTTTGCAGCTGCATTTAGAACTTCACCAACTGTTTTCTTGTCATCCATAACAAATGGCTGGTTTACAAGAGTGTTATCTTTTAAGAAACGCTTGATCTTACCAGGAAGGATTTTATCCCAGATATTCTCAGGCTTACCCTCTTTTTTAAGTTGTTCAATAGCGATCTCTTTCTCTTTTTCGATCACTTCAGCAGGAACAGCTTCTTCATCAAGATATGCAGGGTTCATTGCAGCAATGTGCATTGCAATATTTTTAAGTGTAGGGCGAACAGCTTCACAAGTTTTGTCACTGTCACATTTTGCAGCAACTAAAACCCCAACTTTTCCATTTCCGTGAATATAACCCTCTACCACACCATTTTCACCTGCATTAACAGTTACAAAGCGGCGAGTAACGATGTTTTCACCAATTTTTGCAATCTCACCTTTAAGGAACTCTTCAAATCTAGTTCCATCAATCTCTGTCTCAAGAAGATCTTCAACTGTTGTAGCAGTTGAACAGTGAATGTGGCGAGTAGCTTTTTTTACAAGTGCTTTAAAGTTATCGTTTTGAGCAACAAAGTCTGTTTCAGAGTTGATCTCTGCAATAGTACCTTTGCGAGAATCTTCACTGATTTCAATGCTAATAGCACCTTCACTTGCAATTCGTCCAGCTTTTTTAGCTGCACTTGAAAGACCTTTTTTACGAAGCCACTCAACAGCAGCATCCATATCACCATTTGTTTCAGTAAGAGCTTTCTTACAATCCATCATCCCCGCATTTGTCATTTGGCGGAGTTCTTTTACCATTGCTGCAGTTACTGCCATAGGTTACTCTCCTTTTTTCTCTGTTGCTTCTTCAGCTTCACCCTCTGCAACTGCTTCTTCAGTTACAGCCGCCATCTCTTCTTCAGTTACCTCTTCTACAGCCTCTTCACCATCTTGAGCTGCAAGTTCGCGACCTTCAATAACAGCGTCAGCCATTTCACGGCAGAAAAGTTGGATAGATCTGATAGCATCGTCGTTACCAGGAATTGGGTAATCAATTACATCAGGATCGCAGTTAGTATCTAGTGGAGCAACAACAGGAATACCTAGGCGGCGTGCTTCTTTAATAGCAATACGCTCTTTAACTGCATCAACAACAAAAAGCATATCAGGAAGTTTTTTCATACTACGGATACCGCCAAGATAGTTCTCAAGCTTCTCTTTTTTACGCTTGAGCATCAATGCCTCTTTTTTAGTAAGAAGGTCCATTTTTCCAGACTCTTCCATCTCTTCAATAACTTCTAGCTTACGAATAGATTTGCGGATAGTTTGATAGTTTGTCAACATACCACCTAACCAGCGAGTCTGAACATAAGGCATTCCACAGCGCTGTGCATGCTCAACAATTGCATTACGAGCTTGCTTTTTTGTTCCTACGAACATAATAGTTTTACCTTCAGCAGCTGCATCACGAACTATATTATATGTATATCTGAAATATCGAAGAGTCTTTTGCAAATCGATAATATGAATATTTTTTCTTACACCAAAGATGAATTTTTTCATCTTAGGGTTCCAACGACGTGTCTGATGTCCAAAGTGCATACCGCACTCAAGTAGGTCTTTCATTGTGACCATGAGTTCTCCTTGAAGAATATATTATTTTTGATTTAGCCATATGGCCAGGTTTGTTCCTCTGTGCCCATCAACGCAATATAGCGCAACCTGTCAAGGATTGACACATGTGAGGTTTCCCAAAGGGAAAGCGATTTTATCTAAAAAGTGTTTAAGAGTTGTTTAAATATTTAGAACTATTTATCAATATCTTCAATAAATCTATACTCATCATAAAGCATATAAAACAGTGTACCAAATACTCCAATAATGGCAAATGCAACAGCAAAACTCATACTAATCCTTTACAACTTCTAATTGCTTTATAAAGAGATCTCGCTTTCTCTCTTCTTTTCTAATCATAAAACCTAAAACAATAACCCCAATTGTACCAAGAATTAAAAGAGTGTTAACAATTATATTATCTTTTACAGTCTCTTGAGAGATACCAAACACAACTCCAATAATACCTGACATTAAAACAATCAAAATATATCTTAAATGCCTTACTCTATCAGCAATCTGTTCAATTCTTTTTTGTAATGCTTCTCTCTTTCCCATTTCAATTATATCTGCATTCCACTTAGTTTCTCTTTTACAGCCTTAACATGCCCTTTTACTCTAACCTTGTACCACGTAGCAGCAATGTTGCCTTCAGGGTCTATGATGAATGTAGATCGAATAACACCTTCATACTCTTTGCCATACATCTTTTTCAAACCCCAAGCTCCGTAAGCTTTTAACACCTCTTTGCTCTCATCACTAAGAAGTGTAATTTTAAGCTCTTTTTTCTCTATAAATTTACGATGTTTTTCAGGTGAATCAGGACTTACACCTAAAATTACCGCATCTAAACCTTCAAACTCTGGTTCAGCTTCTGTAAATTCACACGCTTCTGTTGTACACCCAGGTGTTAAATCTTTAGGATAAAAATAGAGTACTATCCACTTTCCTTTAAGATCTCTCAAGCAAATTTCAACTTCATCCTGATTTGGTAAACAAAACTCAGGTGCTTTTTGTCCAACTTCTAACATTCCCACTCCTTTTTCTGCTCTTATTTTATTTTTTAACTCAAAAACGGTAGTATATCATTTATGGAAAATATGGAAAAGAGACAACTGCTTGAAGATATAGAAAAACTGCTCAGTTTTGATGGTAATGATACCGAGATAAACCCAAACTATTTGAAATATTTTACTATTGACGAACTAATTTCGATCAAAAAAGAGTTAGAAAAAAAATATGCCAATATGGTAGAAGATAATCTCGAATGGATGCAACAGTTTAAAAAACAATGATCTATATTATTTTTTTAGTAAAATATTGAAGCTTATCAATTATTAGTTTTTTATCAAAATCTATATTTAAACAGCAAATAAGTTGATAGTAATCTTTTATATCAATTTTAAAACTTGATGGAGATTAATACTAAAATTATGGAACCAACACCGATTAGTTTTCCAAAAACTGGTAAAAACTCATTTTCATTTTCAAGAGAATCAATAAGCCAATATCCAAATATAAAAAAAATAATTCCAGTTAACAATAAAATAAAAGGAGCTTTTTTAGATACTGTCATCTTCTACACCTTAATTAAGTTTTTAATGTTTGTACTGTAAAACTTTCAAGTATTTAATACAAAAAACCAAAAAGCCAAAGAGGGATAACATTTTTATCTCCTATTTCGATGTCGTCTTTTACAATAAAACCATTTTCAATATTTTTAATCTGTTTTTTTGTTTTGTTTTTCCCACCAACTTCAAAAGTATATTCATTTACTGTAAAATCACCTTTTGGAGGTGCATATATTTCATGCCCTTCAAGCATAGAAGCGAAAAATACTTCTCTTATTGAGCCAATTTCTTGTGTTTCACAATAACAAAAATGAAGATTGGTGTTATTAAGATATATTTTTTCAGGTTTAGTAAGAATTGCATCTTTTTTATTGGCACTTTTTATAAGTCTGATTATTTTGGCTTTTTGCAGTAATTCTAAATATTCATAAATTTCAGCATAAGAAGTTTTTGCCATATCCATTTTTGTTAGAAGTTCTTGCATATTTGGTTTAAAAGGATGTGAAGAACAGATATATTCTATAAGTTTTTTAAATTTTCTTATTGTAGTGAATTTTATATTTGATATTGCTGGTATATCAACTTCCAATACTACATTTATTGTCTCTTTGAGTTTTAAAAGATATGAGCTAATATCACGATTTTGAAAATAAAAAGGATAATATCCAACTTCGAAATACTCTTTAAAATCAGGTAATAATGAAGGTTTATTAATTTTTTCCATAATCTCAAAAGCTATATTTACATGATTTTTAATCAACTCATCTAGTGTAATACTCTCTATTTCAAAACCATACTTAAAATTCAAAAACTCCCTAAAAGACATCCCTTTAACTTCTTTTAGCAACACTCTTCTACTTAAATCAGCTTTTGCATTGTTTATAGATAATACACTGCTACCACTTACAATAACTCTTAAATCAAAAATATCATAAATGTTTTTGAGCTCTTTTTCGAAATTTTGATATTTATGAATTTCGTCTATTATTAACAGTTTGCCATTTTCTTTATAAAAAGCCTCAGCAATTTCAAACAGACTCTCCCCATCAATCCAGTCGGCACTGATATATAGTTTTTCATTTGCCAAGATTTCTGATTCTTTTAAATATTGAAGAAGTGCAGTAGTTTTACCAACACCTCTTGCTCCTATAATTGCCAAAAGCTTTTCGTTATTGTTTAACTCATTGTAAAAATATCTTTTATGCGTAGTTTTTAAATTTCTAACAATTGCACTTTGAAAAAGCCTTAATCTATTTAACACACTGTTCCTTTATAGTTTCAACTATAAAAATTATAGCAGAAATTATGGATAAAACTATAACTCAATTCTCAATTATCCTTTTTAGTATCTCTTTGTATGCTTTTTTTCTAAGAGTTTTGATCGATTTTCAGTTTAACTCTATAATATCCTCACCGATAAACAGCCTAAAAAAGTAAACCTCTAGTGTCGCTTATTTAGCTCATTTTCAGTAAGAAATGTTTCAGGCAGTTTCAACTCCCATAGGAATACTTCAAACGCTCCTCCAACTTCTCTTTCATCGCCTGTCCGTAGTTTCAAATCCCATAGGGATACTTCAAACGTAAGTCCTTGAAATCCAAGAATACCTATTTCAAGTTTCAAATCCCATAGGGATACTTCAAACAATAAATGCTCTAATATATTAAAAGCATTAGCAAAAGTTTCAAATCCCATAGGGATACTTCAAACGGATGCTGGTCTGTTTGAATATTTGAAGGCTATTGGTTTCAAATCCCATAGGGATACTTCAAATTAATGCTAAGAGTTATTACGCTTAGACAGACCTAGTTTCAAATCCCATAGGGATACTTCAAATCTTGCAGACAAACTCTATTATGAGAATATTTTAAAAGGTTTCAAATCCCATAGGGATACTTCAAATTCCAGTATCCACAGGTACTTTTGCTCTGGCTTCTTGTTTCAAATCCCATAGGGATACTTCAAATCTTCCCCGAAAGAAGAGAAGATTTTAGAAAGATAGGTTTCAAATCCCATAGGGATACTTCAAATTCGCCATCTGCCCACGGTCAGCGATTTGGTAATAGCGTTTCAAATCCCATAGGGATACTTCAAATTTTGAGATGAGTACAGACAGAAACAGTGTGACCTAGTTTCAAATCCCATAGGGATACTTCAAATGAAGATAAAACATTATGTTAGGTATGTTGATGACTTTGGTTTCAAATCCCATAGGGATACTTCAAATTCTGTAGAAAAACTTTTTAATATCTAGCTTTGCAGTTTCAAATCCCATAGGGATACTTCAAATTGAGATAGGCAGGATAATAGGCGCGTGGATCAATAAATGTTTCAAATCCCATAGGGATACTTCAAATATTTGGTGTATCTGCTTTTGATAGCAATGGTAAGTTGTTTCAAATCCCATAGGGATACTTCAAATGTATTTTGAATTTAAAGATGGCAAGAAAAACGAAAAAGGTTTCAAATCCCATAGGGATACTTCAAATCAAAAAAAAGCCTAACTATGTCGGACGATTACTTGTTTCAAATCCCATAGGGATACTTCAAATCTCACTCGTTAGCTGTTTAAAATACTCTTCATCGGTTTCAAATCCCATAGGGATACTTCAAATTACATTCGTCATTAAAAAGAGTGTGCGAGATAGAGCGTTTCAAATCCCATAGGGATACTTCAAATATAATCAGACCAGTACAACTGCCACCACTGCAATTAGGTTTCAAATCCCATAGGGATACTTCAAATCATTTGCGTGGAACCACAGAACCACCCCAGCCGGTTTCAAATCCCATAGGGATACTTCAAATCGGCTGAAACGGAAAAAGTAGCTGTTATTGTAGCCAGTTTCAAATCCCATAGGGATACTTCAAATGGTTGCTGATACGATAGATGATCAGACATATTATGAGTTTCAAATCCCATAGGGATACTTCAAATTCGAATATCAAGGGGACAACCGCCACTAGTTTAGAGTTTCAAATCCCATAGGGATACTTCAAATGGTGAATGGGTAGCACCAAAGTGGATGGTAGACAAGTTTCAAATCCCATAGGGATACTTCAAATGGATACTGGCTTGGATGTCAGTGACCTAGCTGATAGTTTCAAATCCCATAGGGATACTTCAAATTCAATATGAAGGAGATTAAATGAGTTTAAAAAGTGGTTTCAAATCCCATAGGGATACTTCAAATAGTAGTGAAGATTACGCTTTCCAAGAGGCTACCATGTTTCAAATCCCATAGGGATACTTCAAATACGATAGCCTTCAAATATTCAAACAGACCAGCATCCAGTTTCAAATCCCATAGGGATACTTCAAATTGGAGATTGCAGGATGACTATTTGTAAAAACAGAGGTTTCAAATCCCATAGGGATACTTCAAATTCTGAGTTGATGTTTTCCCATCCAGCATCGCATAGGTTTCAAATCCCATAGGGATACTTCAAATAAAGCCCACATAGCCAGTAGCAGCGTATAGTTCATGTTTCAAATCCCATAGGGATACTTCAAATTGGTGGTTGGAGCTGTTCGAGCGTCTGCAAAACCTTGTTTCAAATCCCATAGGGATACTTCAAATTATGAGTTTCTTCCAGGTGTTGAAGATGTGAAGGGTTTCAAATCCCATAGGGATACTTCAAATTTTTATAGATGTAAAAGCTGAAGGAACTATGACTATGTTTCAAATCCCATAGGGATACTTCAAATTATATGCCCATTTCTTCTTAGATAGCTTCGCCCACCGTTTCAAATCCCATAGGGATACTTCAAATTCATTGCAACAATAGGCGACCAAACATACTATGAGTTTCAAATCCCATAGGGATACTTCAAATAAAAGCCGTTTTATAAGAAACAACTTAAACGGCTGAAATTTTAAAAAAAAACATACCTTTTTGTTTCATTTTTAAAACACTTCAAAACTGCGAAGTGTTTTGATGATGAAACATAAGTTTCATCAATAACACTAACAAGGTATCGGCTTGTAGTTTAATAGAGCCGATATAGTTTGATTTTTGTTGTTGTGTTAGCTCTTTAACAATTCATTGTCAATGGCACAAATACAATCAAGAGGAAGTGCTATCTATTTTGTTGGTTGTGCAACAAATACTCTCTTAGGATCATAAGGTGTATTATGCACATAGATTGCATAGATAATCTGCAATAGTTT